>CAKQXZ010000024.1 GCA_934292955.1 uncultured Clostridia bacterium | reverse complement strand
ATACCGCAGTTCGACGGATATTTCAGTCTGAGCAGAACTCTTGAAACCAAGGGGAACAGCGCGAAGAATTTTCAGATGAAACAGGGCGGTTTATATCATAAGAGTCAGGTTATTAAACAGCCTGACGTAATGCTGTTGTTTTCATATCTCGGATTCGATATATGCGGCGCAAAATTCAGCGAAAACTGGGATTATTACGAGCAGATGTGTGAGTCGTCCTCGTCTCTTACTTTCCCCGTTCACGCGATTTGTTCCGCCATTGCCGACAGACCGCTGTCTTATCTTAAATATTTTTTCGAAACTACGGAAATCGATATAAAAGATATTCATTCTTGCGCATATCAAGGCGTACATTCGGGATGCCTTGCCGGCGCGTGGATGTCGGTATTTTTCGGTATTTGCGGAGCTAAAACAACTGAGAAAGGAATAACGTTGAATCCTCATCCGATTCCGTTTTGGGAAAAGGTTGACTTCAACTTCGAGTATCTCGGAAAAAGAATATATGTAACATTATCGGATAATCGGATTGTTCTCAGGTCTTTGCAGTCTGGCAAGGTCAAAGTGTTCTGTAAAGGCAAAGAGTACGATTTCGGTAAAAAATTAGCGATAGAATTTGCGGAGTGAACATGATGAAAAAACTTTTAATCGCGATGATGTGCATTGCGTCCGTTTTTATAACGGCGGCATGCCGAAATTCTACGGCTTCGACGTCCGAACCGACGTCGGCAAGTTTGGACGTCGGAAATAGGTCATGGAACACGGAGGAATATATGATACCATTTTGGAAAACAGACAAAATTGTTGACGAAAGCATTCTTTTGGTTTCAAACGGCAACGAAGCGGCAGAGGGTGAATTGATTTTTGCTCCCGATAAGATAGAAAGCGTTGTGTCTTATAATCCTTACGAGGCGAAAACGGTTGTTTACACCGAAGGCGAAGATTACGTTGTGGAAGGCAAAAAAATAAAAGCGGTAAGCAAAAAAATGCCTTTTATGACGGAAGATCAGTTGTCTGGCAAAGATAAAATGAGCGGGTTCGATTACAGTCAGATTCCGAGTACGGATAAAGGGTTATATCTGCCGTTCACCGAAAGTACGGGCTTTATCGAAAAACAAATTTTCGTAACGTATATTCACACGCAGAAGTGGAATAAAGAAACGCCCGCATACGCAGGCGATAAATTGTCGAATCTGGCAAAAAAGATAGCAAAAAAAGAAAAAATCAATTTGTTCGTATATGGCGATTCGATATCTACAGGAGCGAATTCGAGCGGGTATTTAAACGTTTATCCGAACAAACCGAGTTGGCCTCAGGCGATCCGTAAAGGACTTGCGGATCAATTCGGAACGGAAGTCGAACTCGTGAACAAAGCCGTCGGCGGGTGGACGAGCGAAAACGCCGTTAAGAGTCAGGAATCGATCGGTTGGGTAAACGGCAAGCAGATTTCACAGGCGGGGATAAAAGTCACTCTCGAAGAAATGCCCGATTATAAACCCGATCTTGCGGTTATCGGTTTTGGAATGAACGACGCAACGATGGGAATTTCGAAAACTGCTTACCGCGCGTATATGCAAAAGATAATAAAGACGATAAAAGACAGAAATTCGGACTGCGAATTCATTCTGCTCGGAACAATGCTTGCTAACCCTAAAGCGTATAATCAATCGAAAAATCAGATTTCTTATTACGACGAACTTTTGAAAATCGCCGAAGGGGACGATAAAATCACGTCCGTAAACATCGGCAAAATGCACGAGGATTTGCTCGATAGCGGTAAAAAATACGCCGATATGACGAGCAATAACGTAAATCACCCGAACGATTTTATGGCAAGCGTTTATGCAATGAATATTTTGTCGTTGCTTATAAAATAAAAAATAGAAATGAAAGGAGGGCAGACGCTTATTTTTATCGATAGGCGTCTGTTTATAAAATGATGATATTAAGAAAAATAATAACGGGATTGTTTTGTATGACTTTTACGTTATCGTCGGTTTTCATCGGAATGAGTTTCAATGCAAAAGCGGCGAAAAATGCAGGAGCGATCGAAACGGTGGAGTTCGATATTTTATATGACACAGGTTTTAAAACCGAATTCGGAACTACTGTGAACGGTTCGCCCGGCTCTGCCCTGAATAACGGTAACGGGATAGGCGGCTATTGGTTTTATGAACAGAGAAACAGTAATTATTCGATAAGTTCAGACAGTTTAACCGAAGTCGGGACTTCTAAACAATACAATTCGGGAGAAGAGAAAAAACTGCATATAGACCCTGCGGGCGAAAGCGTTTATATGTATGCCGATACGACTTACGATTATTCTTCGGTGAGGCAGAACGGGCAGGCGATTGTATCCAACGCGATCAGACAGCCCGTAAAAAATATAATTCCCGTGTGTAAGACGAACAATCTGACGTTTACGTTGTGCTTCTATATTTCGCAATCTGAAAATCTGAACGGAAATGCTTTTAACGAATCTCTGCACACCGTACAATATCAGGTGGTTTTCAAAGTGGAAAATACCAACAGGAATTCCGAGGGGAAAGGCGACTATTTTATTTTCGTTCTGCCTTTGTACGATGCAAGATATAATCAGGCTCCCGCTTACGATAACGGTTTGCGAGATACGGCAGGAAAGAAATACATAAAAAACATTTCAACGGGTGAGTTCTTGTCTGCCTCCGTTACAGCCGGCAATCTTTATACCGTGAATTATGCCGTCGCGCAGAAAATACAGTCGGTATTTAACGAAGCGAAGGGGAAGAATTATTTGACCGACAGCAATTGGAGTGATATGTCGATAAGCGATTTTTCTATCGAGCAGTCAGTGCCCGGAAGTTACAGAACCGGGTGTTATTTCAGCAATATTTCGCTTCGTTACGATTCGGACGTCGAAAACGCCTATCTCGACGACGTTTATAATTGCGGATTTAACGTGTATTCGACGACGGAAGGCGATGGTACTATTGCCGGAAGACTGAATAACACAGACGATTCCGCGCCCTCGTGGACGATAGCGCAATGGAATAGCAAATACAATATTCTCGACGGCTATAAAATCGATAACGATAACCTGACGCTCTGGGGTGATTCTTCAAAACAGGTGTTTATCAGAAAAAACGGCAACGTTTTAGGTCTGCTGCTGAACGCGTCGGCAGAATATTCTTCGGATCGCGTGTCGAATCAGCCGTGGCCTTGTTTGTTATTGAATCAGGAGTTTGATTTCGATAATCATATAAAGGTTGATGCTCTTGACGCTTTGTATATGAACGTAACGTTTGATATTACCAAAATGGAAAACAAGATGCACGGGGCGGTTAATCCCGGTCTTCACGCCGCGCAATTATTGTGGTACATAACGGTTCAGAACAGAAATCCTCAGAGTGCTGATTTCGGTAAATACGTGTGGTTTGGATTGCAGTTGTATGATTCCAGATACGGCATACCGCCTTTCTATGCCGACGAAGACGGCGGTAAGGATGTAAATACGGGAATGTTCATATATTTACCGTCGGCGGACAAATACGTGGCTTCGCCCGTTTCTGTCAATAATTTAACCAAGGTAAATTATAATGTATTGCCTGAAATATCCGTGGCTTTTGCTCTTGCGCAAAGCAGAGGTTATTTAACGAATACAACTTTTAACGATTTATATATAGGAGGAATGAATATAGGTTGGGAATTGCCCGGAACGTTTGACGTTTGCGTGGAAATAGCAGACCTTAACTTATATCCGATTTATTAAATGAAGGCATTTATTTTTGATCTTGACGGAGTTCTGGTCTCTACCGATAAATACCATTATCAGGCATGGAAGAAAATGGCTGATGACGAGGGTATTTATTTTGATGAAAAAATTAACGACAGGCTGCGCGGCGTGAGCCGTATGGCGAGTCTCGGAATTGTTCTCGAAAGAGCGGGGAGACAGTATACCGAAGAGGAGAAAGTCGCTCTTGCAAACAAGAAAAACGATTTATACAGGGACTTATTGAAAAATCTCACCCCCGCGGACAGGCTTGCGGGGGTAACTGAAACGCTTGAAAAACTTAGGGCAGAGGGGTTTCTTTTAGCCGTGGGCAGTTCGAGCAAAAATACGCCGACGATACTCGACAAAATAGGCTACGGCGGGTATTTCGACGCGGTGTCGGACGGGAATAACATAACGAAAAGTAAACCCGATCCCGAAGTGTTTGTCAAGGCCGCCGAAATGCTTAAACTTCCTGCAGAGGAATGTTTTGTCGTTGAGGATGCGAAGGCGGGAATCGATGCCGCGAAAGCGGGCGGATTTGTTTCCGTCGGAATAGGCGATGCCGCCGATTACGATAAAACCGATTACAAAATATCAACTATATCCGATATTCTGAAGTTACCCATATTATTTAATGCTTGATTTCGGAAATTTTTTGGCGCAACAAGTTTTGCCATAAAAAGATCGTTTTTAATTTGCATTTTCCGATATGGAATTTTAAAAAAAGATCAAAAGTCAAAGCCTTACCGAGCAAGGCGAAAAATAATGCTCGGAAAACAATTTAATATTTCATTTTTATCGATAAAACATCCAACGCAACTCTTGACAAAAATGACAAAACTACGAGTTAATCGACTTATAGGCTTCCCATTTAGTTTTATTCCCGTCGAAAGACAACTAAAAAAATTAAAAATAAAAGGAGCAAAAACTATGGAAACAAATGTAAAAAGAGTATTTTTTTCTAATCTGCGCCGATTGCGGCGGAAAACTAAAATTATGTACGTCAATCGGAAGAAACTCAAAGCGACGTTACTACTTTGATTGCGGTTATCATTTACGCTATGGAAAGTCGTATTGTTTTTCGCATTATATCTCCGCAAGCGTGTTAGAAGAAATCGTGCTCGAAGATATACGTGATATGGCAAAACGAATAGTTCTTGATGAAAAGTCTATCCGTGAAGAATTTATCCGTCATAACGCCGAGCTTGCGGATGCGGCAATAAAGAAAGCCAAGAAAGAATTGCAGACGAAACAAAAGCGGGTTGCCGAATTGTCTCGACTTATGCAGGTGGCTTACGAGGACAGAGTTAAAGGTAAAATGCCCGAAGAAATTAGTATCGGTTTTATTGAGAAATACTCTGCGGAACAAAAAACGATTGCAGAAGAAATCGAAGGCATTGAAAAGCAGCTTGCAGAAACAGAGACTACTCGCAATACAGCCGATGACTTTATTTGCGATATAAAGAAATATCTCAACGCGCCCGAACTTACTCGCGAAATGTGTTACGAACTCATAGATCGAATTGTAATCGGCGGTACACAAAGCGTAACGGGAAAGGAACGCGAAATAGATATTGTCTACAAAGTAGATATCGCTTCCGTTTTGCGGAATAATATCAAAAAATAACCCACTTAGGCAAGAAATAATAAAAACAACAATAAAGTGTATGAAAACGCCCAATTCATACACTTTTTTCGTGCATGAATGTCTATCTTAGATACGTCCATAAAATTGTGTAACAACAAGCACACGTCTTATCGTCAAAACAAATTTTAAGACAAAAAACAACTAATGAAAAGTAAAATTTTATTGCTCTTTTTGTTTAAACGTGTTATAATCAAAATAACAACAACAACTCTAATAAAAATGTCAATGGCGCATACTGATGGTAGAAATATGCGTTCTTATTCTATTATGTCGTTGACATGTAGAGGTGTTGTGGTGACAATAGGATGTGTGTTCTATAGGGGTACGCAATTATTGCGCACCCTTTTTTTGTGCAATTTTTTTTAATTTTTATGTATGGTTTTAATCGTTTATCAGGAAAGAAGGTTATAGGCGATAAAATAAGACAAAGACTGATAAAAACAAGATTTAATTTATAAATATGCAATATTTCAACCTTGAAAAATCTTGTCGTATTCTTTATAATTTTAAACGTGATAAACGAAACAGGAAGAAGATATGATATCGATAAATAACAATAATATAATAATTCACACCCTTAACAACAGTATGATTTTTGAAATCAATACAGGTTTATCATTATTGTATTCGGGCAAAAAAATAGATAAAAGCGACGAGTATAAATGGCTCGGGAAAGACAATTCTCCTAATTGCTATTCTGCCGATGACGCTTATTCGGATAAAAGATTGATATCAACCTGCGGCGACGGAACAAACAGAGAAACTATGATACATATAGTCCGTTCAAACGGGAGTTCCGTTTTTCGTCCGGAGGCGGTAAAATGCGAAGTTCTTCGCAATAAACCGGAGATAAAAGGAATGAGGTCGTCTTACGGCGAAAGCGAATGTTTAAGGGTTTTGTATGAAGATCCGGACGCCCGTGTGGATGTAGAACAATTCTTTACCGTTTTCGACGATTCCGACGTCATTGCTTCGTATGTAAAAATTAACAATCGCAGCGGGGGCTCTGTATATATCAAGAGACTTATGGGTCTTCAACTTGATTTGGGTTTCGGAAGATTTACCGCGACTACACTTAACGGAAAATACGGGCAAGAAAGAAAAATAGAAAAAAGGGCGGTCACTCCGGGTACGTTTTCCATAGCGTCTTTTTCGGGTATGTCGTCAAATTCGGCTAACCCGTATCTGGAAGTTTCCAAAGAAGGCGTACACGGTTATAGCGTCGCGACAAACCTTATTTATTCGGGAAATCATAAGGAAATAATCGATTATTCGGAAGTTTCGGGATTGAGAATTTTAAGCGGAATAAACGATTATTTGTTGGATTACGAAGTAAAAAACGGCGAATCGTTCTATTCTCCCGAAGCGATTTTCGTATTAGGTCGCAGCGAAAACGACGTGTCGTTCGCGATGAGGGATTTCGTGAAAAAGCACGTTATACGCGGGGAATGGAAAGACAGGGCAAGACCCATACTCGTTAATAGTTGGGAGAGTTTTTTCTTCGGGATAAACAGGGCGAAAATAGAAAATTTATGTCGCGAAGCGCGCGATTTGGGCATCGAGTTATTTGTGTTGGACGACGGGTGGTTCGGTAAACGCAACGACGATTCGACGTCGCTCGGCGATTGGGTTGAAAATAAGGACAAACTCGGGGGAACATTGGAAGAGATTTCTTCGTCGATAAGAAAGGAAGGTCTCGGATTCGGAATATGGATGGAGCCTGAAATGATAAGCGTTAAAAGCGAGTTGTTTCAAACACATCCCGAATACGCCATGATCGACGGCAACAGAAAACCGATAGAGATACGAAACCAGATATTGCTTGATATCACGAACGAAAAGGCGAGAGATTACGTGGTAAACTGTATTGCGTCCGTCGTAAAAAGAAGTAACGCCGAATATCTGAAATGGGATTGTAACAGGGGAATATACGAACTTATAAATTCGGGCAGATTGTTTTACGATTACGTTATCGCCCTCTACGATATTCTTGAAAGAATAACGACCATGTTTCCCGATTTGCTTATCGAAGGTTGCGCGGCAGGCGGTAACAGGTTTGATTTGGGAATGCTGTGTTACGTGCCGCAGATATGGGCAAGCGATAACACGGATCCGAGAGAAAGGCTTAAAATTCAGGAGGGAACGCTGAGGGCTTATCCGCAATCAGCCATGGGCGCCCATATAGGGCATAATCCGAATTATCACACGTTCAACTCGACGTCATTAAAAAATTCCTTTATAGTATCGTGTGTTGGCGCATTCGGTTATGAGTTCGATTTAACCTCGGCAAGCGACGCTTGTAAAAAAGAAATTAAAAATCAGATTGCTTTTTACAAAAAATACAGAACGATAATGCAGAACGGGCAGTTGTATTACGGCGACTTGTTGTCCGACGGCGAAAACGCCGTGTGGACGGCGGTGAACGGCGATAAAACAGCGGCGGTAACAACGATAGCCGTAAAAGATTACGTTTTGTACGCTTATCCCCACAGAGTGTACGTCGAGGGGTTGAAATCGGATGAAAAATACGACGTGTACGAAGTCGGAACGCCCGAGTACACAGAGAAATATTTGTTTACGACAACGGGACGTAATCTGCGGGTTGCGGGTTTTGCCACGAGAAATATGTTTTTCGAGTCGGACGTGCAAAACGATTTCAATTCGATACAAGCGCGAATGTTCACCATTATAAAACATAACGGCTAAAAAAGGTAAAAGTCATGAGGAGTTTCTGGATATATTACAACTCAAACAATATCGGCTCGGATTTTAAAGTCGACGAGTTCGGTTGGTATTATTCGCCCCCGGCGTATGAGTTTAAAGAAGTCAGGGTTAATTATATTTTGCATTTCGTAAAAAAGGGAACGTGTCGTTTTACTATTTGGGACAAACAAATGGAAACGACCGTAACCGTCGGAGAGAACGAGGCTATTTGCGTTTTCCCCGGGTATGAGCATAAATATCGGGCAGACGATACAGACGGTTGCGTCCGCTATTGGCTTTCGTTTTCGGGCAGTGCTTGCGACAACGTTTTGGGGAAATGCAACATCACGAGTCAGTATTTAACCATAAAGGGTATAAATACCGCTATCGTCGAAAAGGAAATCCGCGGACTGTACGGAAAAATTCAGAACGGTAACGATCCGACGTTTGTCATTCACGCGGCGACGTATAACATATTGGCTCATATCGAAAGCGTCAATACGACAAGAGATACGGAAACGCCGAAAACCGAAAAGGGCATTTTAATAGAATCCGTTTCAAATTACGTAGACAGCAATCTGAGCACCGTCACGGTTAAAGATTTATCCGGCAGATTCGGCTATGAAGAATCGTATCTTTACAGGATATTCAGACAAGAGCGAGGAATGTCAGTTCAGAATTTCATAGTAATGAAGAAGATTAACCGAGCAAAAAGTCTGCTTTCCACAACCGATTTGAAGATGGACGATGTTGCGGAGCTGGTAGGATATACGGACTATATTTCTTTCGCGAGGATATTTAAAAGTCACGTCGGCATTACGCCTGCGCAATACAGATCGGATTTTAAACAAAATTATAAAAAAGAAGGGAAAAAAAGTGAACATTGACGAATTGAACAAAGAGAAGAAAAAAGTCAAACTCAGAAAAAATCTTTTCGTGTTGTCGATAATTATTCTTCCGCTTATTAACTTTATCGTTTTCTACGTCATACAAAACACCGGCGCGTTCTTGATGGCGTTCCAGAAAAAAAAGATCGACATCTTAACGAACGAAGCGACGACTTACTGGTCTTTTGACAACTACGTGATGATCTGGGAGGAGTTTACCCAGAGCAACAGAAGCTCCGAGCTGTATATCGCGCTGAGAAATACGTTTAAATTTTTCACGCTCGGTATAATAATGTTGCCGATTTCTTTTATGACGTCGTATTTTATGTATAAAAAAATACTGTTTTATAAATTTTTTCAGATCGTATTTTTTATACCGTCGATATTGTCAGCCGTAGTATGGGCGACGATATTCAAGATTGTGGTAGAACCGTCCGGACCGATTGCAAAACTGATACAACTTCTGAACCATTCGGAGTTCCCCGTAGTTTTGTTGGGTTCATACAAATACTCGTTGGGAACGGTAATGGCTTATTCCGTGTGGATGGGAATTGCCGGCAACTTTATTCTGTTCGGCGGAGCGTTATCGAGGATACCTACGGAAGTTATAGAGGCGGGACAACTCGACGGAATAAACTGGTTTACGGAAATGGTCAAGGTTATTATTCCGCTGATATTTCCTACGCTCAGTACGCTTATTTTGTTGCAACTGACGGGGTTGTTTATGTCAAGCGGAAGCATACTTTTGCTTACCGGCGGAAGTTACAATACGACGACGATTGCTTATTATATTTTTGCAAACGTTTATAAAGTTCCGATAACGTCGAATAAATACAATTACGCCGCCTCGGTAGGTTTGATATTTACGGTATTTACGTTGCCGCTCGTATTTGTTTCGAGATGGCTGTTAAATAAAGTCGAAGACGTGCAGTATTAAAGGAGGGAATGTTATGGTTAAATTTAAAACTCCTAAAAGAAACAGAATACACAAAAGAAGCGGGAGCGAAATTGTGGTTTTCGCCATAGCGTTCGTCATTCTTTTTTCGGTAGGATTTTCGTATATTTTCTCTTTTTTCTGGGGTGCGCTTTCAGGTTTGAAAACTCACAACGAAGTAATCATGACTCCTTGGGAATGGCCTTCCGCGCTTCATTTCGAAAATTATGCGGACGTTTTCAGACTTTTCGAAGTAAATAAAACGGGAATGTTCGGAATGATTTTCAATTCGTTGTGGCTCGTGGTCGGCGGTAGTTTTTGTTCGGTATTTGCGGCAACGATGATGGCTTACGCCGTGACGAAATATGAATTTCCGGGCAGACATTTTCTCGTAACTATGAATATTATCATGATGACGTTGCCGATTATCGGATCTTTTCCCGCGAGATACAGATTGTTTTCCGCGCTTGGTTTTATAAACTCCCCGAAGATATTGTTGTCTTATCTCGGCGGTTTCGGGTCGTATAATCTGTTTATGTGCGCGTTTTTCAGAGGAATATCGCCGACGTATTCGGAAGCGGCGATGATAGACGGAGCAAACGATTACGTCGTTTTATTTAAAATAATTTTACCTCTGTCAAAAGGAATGTTGTCGGCTTTGTTGATAATGCAGGCCGTTGCGGTCTGGAACGATTACGATACGGCGTTGGTTTATATGCCGAAATTGCCTACGCTTGCGACGGGCGTTTACATATTCGAAACGGAAATGACGTTTCGGGCAAGAAAGGATATTTTAATGGCAGCGACTATAATATCGGCAATTCCGCCTCTTCTGCTTTATCTTATAGGACATAAAGCAATACTTGAGAATGTATCGATAGGCGGCATAAAAGGATAAAAAAATATTATCATAAGGAGGTTAAAAATGAATAATATTTTTAAAAAAGTAGTAGCAACAACATGTGCCTTAGGCATGACCCTCGGTTTTTGCGCTTGTTCGCAAAACGGAGACAACAGTACCGGTAATTCCGGTAATTCCGGGAATACGGGCGGAAAGGAAGAAACCATTTCCGTGTACTATTGGTCCGCGGGATTCGGTCGGGAATATATGGATAACATAATTTCCGCATTCGAAGCGGACAACCCCGGTTTAAAAGTTGACCTTACGGCTACGGGTGCCGTTCAGGGCGGAGAGATCTGGACCACTCCCGACGAGGTTGATTACGACCTGTACTTTTCGGTTTTAACCAACTATAACGCGGGAACGAAATATCTTGAACCGTTGGACGAACTTCTCGAAACAAGCGTTGACGGAAAAACTTTGAAAAGCAGATTCCCCTCGGAAACCCTTGCTCTCAGTACTTCTGCGAACGGAAAGATTTATTCGATTCCGTATGCAAGCGCAGTGTGCGGACTTGTGTATAACGACACAATTTTCGGCGAAAAGAACTATTCGCTTCCTAAGACCACCAATCAATTTATAGACCTGTGTTCGGATATGGTTTCGGACGGGCTTACGCCGTTTATTCATTACTACGAATATTGGTACTATATAATTTACGCGTGGATGGCGCAGTATTCGGGAGTTGAAAATTTCAATAAACTCTGGGATTCCGTCTACGTTGACGATAACGGAAACGAAAAAGTAAATTCGATAGACTTGTTCGCCAACAATACCGCTAAAGACGCGGCAAACGCGGTTATTTGTGATCTTATGTCGGCAAAAGGCAACGTTTACGTCGGGTCGAACGTTTTGTCGCATACCGATTCGCAAACCAAAATGCTTAATCGCGGAGGAGTTATGGCTCCCAACGGTTCGTGGCTCGAAAACGAAATGAAGGGAACGTCGTATACGGATACTTTCAAAATGATGAAAACGCCCGTTATAAGCGCGCTCGGAACAAAACTCGGACTTACCGAGAACCAGTTGGTCGCGATAGTTTCTTACGTTGACGGAGACGCGACGGACGCTCAGAAAGAATATGTAAAAACTGTTGACGAAAAAATCGTAAACAGAGTAAGGGAAGCGAGAAATCTTTACTCCGTAGAAAGCAAACAGTACACTACGGTAGTACCCAAATCGTCACAGAAGAAAGATACGGTAAAGAAGTTCCTTGCATACTATTACAGCGATAAGGCTCTTGAAATAATGGAAAACACCTGCAGAATGATTCTTCCCGCCGCATACAGCGACGGAAGTGTAAGAAAGCACGCGGATCAGGATACCGCTTATATCAAGTCGTGTATCGATATTACGAAAGCGGGCGGAAACAGAGTCGATAAGGCTTTTAAAACTCCGTTATACTATAATGCGGGAATAAGTTTCCTTTATAATTACAGTCCCGTAAGAGAGATGACTTACGGCGAAGATTGTTTAACGTTAAGCCAATACAACGAAAAAGAAAAGGGCTGGTGGAAGAGCAACTGGAAGAGCCTTCTTAACGCCGCGGGCTTATAAGGAAAAAAACTATGAAAAAATGGTTAAAAGCGATATGCGGGATAATCGTAACGGTAATGACTTTTGCTCTTTGCTTTACGAATCCGACTGTCGTTGACGCCGGCACGGTGGGAGCCGTTATAGAGGACGGCTCCCTCTATGACAACGACGAGTTGTATAGCGGCGATTGGTTATATTCAAAAAATTCGGGGATATCTTTAAACAAACAAAAATCGTCCCTTCGTTTCGAAACAGGAAACGTCGGGAAGATTTTTACGTCGTACACTTCCGTTGCGTACGGTGAAGAATTCGAAGAAAATCTTGTCGTCGGATTTACCGTCGAAGTTACGAAAATAATTTCGGGCAACGAATTCGGTTTTATTTTCGGATCGCCTAAACTGAAATGCGAAATTTCGGACGGCGGAACTTTTTTGTATTTTAAGCAGGATTCCGACAGGATTTATTACGGCGTCAAACAATATGACGGCGGTATGGAGAGCGTAAAAAAGGCGAACGTCAGGCTGAACGGTACAACCGCGAGCGTTAAAATCGTTGTGTCGGGAACGAAGAGGCTTGTTCTTACGATAAACGACAGCGTAGTATACGAGAGCGAAAACGACGGAGACGTAAACCCCGCGGGGTATCTCGGATTCGTTCAAAGCGGCGAAGAATCGCTTTCTTCGGACAATAAATCTCTTGTGGACGTTACCGGTTTGTATATCGAAAACAACTACTATCGACGCCCTGCGACGCCGTACAAAGCGACGGCGCAATTCGGCAACAACGAGTTTAACACGCAGGAGTGGCATCTGAACGGAACTTCCGCTTGTCCGAACGGCGACGTGTTGGTTAAAGACGGCGTAATAAGATGGGAAGGCGCAGGTCAGAACTCGATGTTCGGATCCAGATATAAATATTCCAATTTTCAACTCGTTTACGATATATACGACGTAAAGAACGAAGCTACGACGGAAAGTAACGGGTGGATAAACGCCGCGTCGTTCTGGCAAGGCGTTGCGTTCGGTATTCAGGGGGACGATATCGAAACGTCCGCCGCAAGAAGAGACGAGAGAGATTGTCTCGTATATTTCGGCGCGTCGATAGATGAAAAAACCGGAGAGAGAACGGGCAAAGGCAGTATGGGGTTCATTATAGCGGGCAAGTATATCGCAAACGTTGTATTGCCCGATAAATACGACGTGTTTTCTGTCGGATATACAGATAAACTGACGGTCAGAATCGTCGTTATCGACGGAAAATTATACGTCGGGGTAAAACTTGTCGACGAATATGATTTTTACGATTTGTATGAGTATAGTTTCGAAAACAATACGACGCCTTACGGTTTTGTGGCGATTCACGGAGAAGGAAATCAGTTTGTCACGGGAAGAACTTTGTATCACGGCTCTTATTTCACGCTCGACAATATAGAACTGACCAATTACGACAACAAGCCCGAAATCGTAAAAGTCGGGTATACGAGTAATATTCTGTCGCCGATTCCCGATTATGATTACGTTGACCCCTGGACGGACGACTATTTACTCTACAACACTTTGGGTAAAAAGAGATAGTGGGTGTTTATGAATAATCTGATTAAAAAATTTACTTGCGCGATATTAAGCGTTTTTTGTCTGATATCTTTTGCCGCGTGCAACGATAACTCCTCGGATGGCAGCGGGGCGGGTTCGGCGAGCGAATCGATTTATGACGGTTCTTCGGCGTATAAACCGGGCGACGTAATAAATCTAAGCGGAAAAGCAGCGGTCGTTTCGGCAAAGGGAGAAACGCTTAGCGCAAACAAGATCACGATACGAGGGATAGACGGAAACGATTATCCTATAGGCGGCTATATCGGACCTAACGCTTTATACAGAGGCAACGGCTATATGATGCCGAGTCTTATAACCGACGAGGTTTTTAAGAAAATAAGCGATTGCGGACTTAATTATCTTATCGATACAAAAAACGATATTGCCGGAGCAACGGGCGAACAAGTCCTTTCTCTTGCCGATAAATATAAAATCTCGTGTTATATGAGATGCGACGACGTTATTTTGTTAGACGGCGGCGCGTCTGTTTCGGGTGCGGAAGAGATAGCGGCTGCGCTTAGTCCCGTCGTTCGGAATCATGAGTTTTTTGCCGGACCTTACGGTAAAGACGAGCCGACCTCACCCCTGTTTCCTAAAATCAAAGAGGCTTACGCTTCTTTGAAGGACGCCAAGACCATTATCGGGGAAACGGCAAAGGATCTGACGATGTACGTAAATCTCTTTCCGCGTCTTCCCGGCGAAAGTCTTTCGGGCGGCACGGACAGGAATTATACTTACGAAAAATATCTGGCGGACTTTTTCGCTTGTAACCCCGATTATCTTGAATTTGACTTTTATCCGATGACGGGGCTTGCAAATACGGTAAGTTCGGGCTGGTTTAATTATCTTGCGAGCATGAACAACGAAGCAATATCGAACAACGTTGCGTGGCAAGGTTTCGCTCAGACCGGCGGAAACTTCCCCGACGTTCCGAACCAACACAGAATAACGAACGAAAACGAACTTAATTACGACGTAAACTCAATGGTTTGTTTCGGCGCGAAGGGAATAACATATTTCCCCGGCGTATTTCCCCCCGAATGGACGGGAATAACCCCCGAGGAGAATTGCAACGACAATTCGCTTATCAATAAATACGGTTCGGCAACACCAATGTACTATTACGCTCGGAAGATAAACAAAAATCTTAAAGCGATGAGCGAATATCTCGTCAACAGCGTATGGGAAGGCGTGATTGTGTCCGGCGACGGGGTTTGCACGTATTCTTCGTCAGACCAAAGGTATAAGATGCAAAATTACAAGTTGCTTAAATCCGTTGACGGCGATCCGAGCGTGATAGGTTGCTTTAACTATAAAGGCGGAGTAGCTCTATACGTTATGAATAACACTCTTACCAATCACAGAGGACAGATAACGCTTAATTTTGATAACAACTATGAGTATGAAGTGATTCAGAGGGGTATAACAAACGGCATAATAGCCGAAAGTTTCACTTTGACGCTTGAAGCGGGCGAGGGCGCGTTGGTTGTCGTAAAATAAACATGCTTGAGTATATAAAAAGAGGAATTATACCTATCGGGGCGTACTGCGCTCCGCAGTGTCCGTCGGGGAATCTGAAAAATCGGATAACCCTGGAACAATATAAAACAGCCAAAGAGTGCGGCGTAAATATAATGTACGGGCATAGCGAAGTTTTCGGTACGAAAACCGAGAAATATGTTTTTGACGCGCTTGAAATATGCGAACGCGTCGGAATGACTTATTACGTCAGGGACGCGATCGCAAGCGAATATATCGAAATCGTGACCGGCGACAAAACAAAAGCGTTCGCCGATTTATCCGAAGACGAAAAAAAGGATCTTAACGAAAGGTTCAGAAGGAATATCGGAAAATATTCCCGGTATAAGGCGTTCGGGGGCATCATCTTTGCCGACGAACCGGGGTATGAGTCTTTCGACGGTATAAGCGAAGCGAAAAAAGTGTTTAAAAGCGTGTGTCCCGATAAAACGTTCTATATAAACATGTACCCCTATTATATAACGCCCGAGCAGTATCAGTTCGGTTTCAGGTGTTCGGGAATCGATCGAAAAAGCGATATCGAAGAGTTCAAAGTCGTCGAAGGCGGCAGAAATATCGAGCGATATAAATTTTTGTACGACGCGTATATAAAAAAGGTAAATCCCGAGATATTTTCTTACGACGCCTATCCGTTTATTACGATAGGAACGATGAAAACGGGCGTCCATGAAATTCTTTGGGAAATGCCGCAGTTTTTACACGAGCGCGAATGTGAAAACGGAATCCCTTACGCGGTGTTTTTACAGGCGGGAGGATTATGGGAAGGCGATACCAGAACGCGTATTCCTACGATAGGCGAGGTAAAACTCGGGATATCGATTCCTCTTTTATACGGCGCGAAATGTCTGCAAATTTTTCCGTATATGTTTCCTAACGATTGGCAGGACGATAAAGTCGCTTACGCCGGTATCGTAGACGCAAACGGAAACAAGACGGAGTTTTTCGACTATTATAAGCAGGCGTTCAGGCAAGTCGGGGCTATCGGCGGATATCTGCTCAAAGCAAAGATAAATGGCGTTATAAAGAGCGGAGAATATTCAAACGGGCTTCCGAAGAAAGAGGAAATCGAAAAAATTCAATGGAGCGAATGCATATATCAGGGTGAATTGCCGAAATGCGGCAATATAGAAATTTCGCCCCGAAAACCGCTTTTGAGCGTTGAAAGCAAAACGCAGGCGCTTATCGGCATTTTAAGCGTTGACGAACTTGACGCGTATTTCGCGGTAAACAATTCCTCAACGGAAGAAAACGAGATTACATGCTCGTTTGACGGGGCATATAATTTTGAAATAATCCGCGACGGAGTCGCAGAAGAAAAACAAGGCGATAAAATAACGGTCAGACTTTCGGCCGGCGATAACGCTTTGATTATAAGGAGGGAATAGCATGAAGAAATCGGGTTTGTCGGTGCTTGCGGCATTATTGTGCTGTATAAGTCTTTGTTTGTTCGGCGGGTGCCTTTACGAAGGCGAGCAAAGTACGAGCGACGCCCTTACGGCTGAAATCGTCGGAGTTAAAGAACTTAAATTCAAAGCAGGCGAGGCGACCGACGAAAACATTTTAAAAGACGTCAGAGCGGTACTTTCCGACGGCAGCGAAGCAAAGCCTTCGCTCGATAAAAACGGCGCGACTTTAAACGAGGCGGGCAGGTACGAAATTTCCTATGTGTATAAAGGTATTTCCGTAAACGGCGTCGTTTATGTGTATGACGTTCCGAAAATTTATTACGAAGGAAAAGTATTAAGCGAGGATACCCTTTCGCTGACTTATATTCAGGCGGCCAAGAGTTATGATTTTACAAAAAACATAGCGATAAAAGACAGTTTCGGCGTTGAACTTAAAGTAAATCGCGGCGGCGACGAATTTAAGAATAAAGCCGGCGAATATACGGTTACTTATAGCGCGACGGACGAAGTAGGCAACGTCTTCGAAAAAAGTATAAAGTATGCGGTAATCGGCGGCGACGAGCCTGCGATAAACGATTGTTCCTACGTCGTTTCCATGAACGAATGTTTCGTGCCGTGGGATTTAAAGAACAATACCCGCATAACGGCTTATATGGACGGAGACATTATCAATCCTTTAAATTACGTTGTCGGTAAAGAGGGGTTGAGATTCGATACGGAGTACATACTTTCGGTAGGAGTCGGCGAAAAATCCGTCGTTATAGAAACCGAAAACGGCAGTACGGAATTTAAATTGACGATAACCGACGAAGGAAATCCTGTGTTCGCTTTTGACGTAAATTCCGAGTATATTTACGGCGGAATCGGAATTCCCGAGCCGCAAAAGCTTATTTCGAGCCACGGCGAATACGAGTATTCGTATTCGGTAAAGGATGCGACGAATAAAGAATATCTTGTAAAAAATCGGGACGGCGAAATGTATTTTACGGACGAAAACGACGACGTTATTTTGCCCGGCGATTACGAGATAACGATAAATTGTAATTATAACGGTAAAGAATCGTCTGTTACGAGAAGTTTTACGGTCGTATACGCAACCGTTATGGGCGGCGAAAGCGTATTTTTAACGAAAGAGACGTTCGGCGAGCCTTTGGACGGCGTGACGGAAGCTTATAAATTTATAAAATCCGCAGGTTCGTCGGCATGGTACGGGAGATTGTATTACGATTGCCCGATCGGAGCCTACTCTATGGCGTCGTTCGATATTTATCTCACGAGTTCTTCTGCGGCGAGCGCGGACGGAAAAGCAAACGTAGTTCTTTCGTGTTGCGTAGATTTGGATTATCGAAGGATAACTTCGGTAACGGATAAGGCAAGCGGCAAAGAAATACCCGAGGAGGATATGCTGCTTAACAGATGGTATACCGTTACGTTATACGCTTATACCGAAAAGAGCGGAGCGTTGTACGTCTACTTCAATCCCTATTCTGAAGATTCCATTGCATGCGAGGGATATATAACGGGCGAAAAATTCGTTCCTTTAAAAGGGCTTACGGCGGTATCGTTTATTAAAAATTCAGACTCTCAATGTGTTCTTAAGCAAACTATAGAAAACGACGAAATGGTTGTTTCCTACGTTTCGAACGGCAGCGCGTGGGATTCGAGAATACAGTTTACCGAAAAAATGTTAGGCTGCTATAACGACAACTTTGTAAACAGCAGCGATCCAAAACTCAAATTCGGCATTTGTTTTACGGGCGAAGATAAAGATATTCAGTTCTGGAGTATCGTATCTTCAGGTTACGGAAATTGCCCGACGCTCGGCAGCTTGCTTAACGGCGGCTATGCGACAATGAGTAAAGGCGGGGTTAACGTTACTTCGCCGGAGCAGATTGAAAAAGGCGAATGGTACGACGTGAGCATAAATCTTGCGGCATTCGGCGAACTTGTCTTAAGGAATCCGGATTGCGGGCTTCAGATGGGTTCTACGGGTTCGTTTAAAATTAAAAACGTTACTTTCGGCGCAGGGCAGATGTCAGATTCGGGCAAAACTCAGGTTATCGGCGACGATAACTGCAAACAATGGCAATTTTAACGGCAAAGCCGATTAAAAAATATCTTTTGGAGGAAAAAACATGAAAAGCTACTTAGCACCAACAGTTGACGTTCTTACGTTAAAAACGGCAGACATCATAACTACATCGGGGGATCCCGACAATACGAAAAGTTGGGATTTTAAGGATTTGGAGGAAATACAATGAAAAAGAAATTTTGTTTGATAATTGCTTTATGTATGGCAATGTCGGTTTGTTTAGGCTTTGGCTTAACGCTGACAAAAGCGAACGCCGCCGAAACGAACACGGTTTCAGGTCTGTTTCGCATGAAAGACGGCGCGTCGGTCAGAGTCGGCGAGCCTTACGGAATAAGATTTACAACCGAAGTCGGCGCCGATTACACCGCGTCGCTTGAAAGCGTACATAGCGGTAAAACGTTTAAATTCGGCACTCAGCTTAAGATAACCGTAGACGGCGTTACAAAAGGAATGAATATCGAAGCGGAGAAGTTTGTCGATACGACGGAAGGCAGATTATATAATACCGTCGTTACCGATATACCCGAAGAGTTTTTCAACACTTTCGTAACCGCTGCGTCCTACGTAAAAGTTTATGACGGCGAAACTTTGGTTACAACCTATTACGCCGATAATAACGGGCAGACGCGTTCTGCGGCGCAGGTAGCTTCCCGTGCTTTGGCGGACGGTAAAACCGACGCGGTGTTAAGTGAGTACGTTAAAAACGCAGAAGAATTTTCGTTCGGCGGCGCAACGGGAACGCTTATGCTCGGCAAATCCGACCTTAACGACTATTTAACGGTAAACCCGAGTAAAATAACCCCCGTTTACAGAAGCGGAGACGAAACGGTAGCCACCGTAGATAAAAACGGAATGATAACCGCCAAAAAGACGGGCGAACAAGTTCTGATAACCGCTACGCTCGGCACTAAGTCGGCAACCTGCACATTCACCGTAGGTAACGAAGGCGTAATTTATCAGAATGAAGAAAAACTCGGTTATTGCGGTTGGCCTACCGTTGCAAAAATTTACGACGATAAACTTATCTCGGTATGGTCGCTTCGTCAAACGCATCAGGATCCTTACGGTAAAGTGGTTGGCGCGATTTCGGAAGATAACGGCGTTACCTGGGGCGAGCCTTTCACCATAATAGACACCGTTTTGGACGACCGCGACGCAGGCGTTATATTCTGGAATAATAAAGTAATCGTTTCCACGGTTTCGGTTTCAAAACATATCTACTTAAACAGCGGCAATCAGGAATGGATAGATTATACAAACGCTATAACGGACGAGCAGGAAGCGGAAGCGCTCGGTTGTAAATACGTTATCGGCGAAATGGTAAACGGCGAACTCACCTTCGGCGAGATTAAAAAAGCCCCTGCGTTTACTCCTCACGGTATGATAAAACTCGCCAACGGCGATCTCGGCTACGTCGGTTACGACGGTTACGACAGAGAAAATGGTATAACCAATAGTAAAATCGCTTTCTATTCGAGTGCGGACGGCGAAACGTGGAGCAAGGTAAGCGAAGTTTTCGGCGCTAATGAATTTTTAGTTGATAAACTTAACGAACCTAACGCAATCGTGCTTCAAAACGGTAAAATGATAGTTGCCGTAAGATCGGAAAGCGGCGGTATATATATTGCCGAATCTATCAATGGCGGCGTTACGTTCTCCAATAAGCGCGCGCTTTTGCCCGCCGCTATCTCAACTCCCCCTCATCTTATGCAGATGACCGACGGAACGCTCGTTTTGTCTTACGGTTACAGAAGCGAACCTTTCAATATAAGGGCGATAGTAAGTAAAGACAACGGCGAAAGTTGGAGTAACGAGATAGAGTTGACCTCGGGCGGCGTAGATTGGGATTTCGGTTACCCCGCAACGATCGAACGCGGTAACGGCGAATTGCTCACCGTTTATTATCAGAAACTTTCCGCCGATAAAAAGAACACCGCTCTTAAAGAGATTATTTGGACCATTCCCGAAAATCTGACTTACGGCGAAAAAGTAGTCGCAAGTTACGATATAACTTCGGCAGCGTTCGTTTTGAGAACGGACGCTCAGGCGACGACTCTTACCGTAGGCGAAGAGGGCGGAGAAAACGTAATTACTTACGCGAGTACGGCAAGCGGCGTATGGGACGCGCGCGCTCAGTTATCGGGTAAAATGCTTGATCTGGTTACGGCAAATCGTCAACTCGGCGGCAAGGCTCTCTCGCTTGACTTTAAATACGAGGGCGACGTAAGCACTCTTCAATTTTGGTATTACACGCCGGACGTAGCCGCAAAGACTCTTAAAGAACTAATCGATAACAAAGTTGCCACGCTTGCGTACGACGGTTACAGCATAGGTTGGGAAAGGGTGTCGAAGGGCGTCTGGTATACCCTCTACGTAGACCTCGACAAATTTGCAACCACTTACGGGGAAATAGTTTATTCCGCCTCGGGTAACAACTGCGGATTGCAAGCGGCGACCATATCTACCCTTAAGGTTAAAGGTATAGAGTTTATATCCGCTGCGGATATTCCCGCTTTAACAGAGGCTATAGACGCGTTCCAGAAGCTCGAGACTTGTACCATAACGACAGATGCGGCAACCGGCATAACTACTTATACTGGCGGAGGAAGCGGTGATTGGCAGTCAAGAGCGCAATTCACTACGGTAATGTTCAACAAATGCGTCGAGTATTACGCGCTTACCGAAGATTATTCCGTAAGTATGGAATTCCGATATACCGGCGACGTTAAGGATATTCAATTCTGGGTTTACGCGCCTTCGGTTACGTTAACGCCGACGCTTAATAGTTTAATTGATGCCGGAACGGCAATTGTTGTTGCCGACGGGTATAGGTTTTCTTTTAGCGAACTTGTAAAAGATAAATGGTACAAAATTTATATTGATATTCATAAATTCGGAGCAATAGAGATCAGAGATCCCAATATCGGCGTTCAGGTGGCATCTCAGACAAGCATTCAGTATAAAATGCCGAAATTTGTGAAGAACAGCGATATTCCTGACGCGAAAGTACTGTTTCCTTTTAAAGCGGTCAGCCCGAGCGTTACGCTTACGACGGAGCTGAATAACGGCGACACTATCACAACTTACACGAACACAATAGATAATAATCATTGGGATTCGAGAATACAACTTACCTCTGTCGCATACGGCGAATACGTCAGAAACTATGCCGCGGGCAACAAAGTAATGGCGTTCGACTTCAAATACGAAGGTACGGTCAGCGAGATTCAATTCTGGAAAATGGGCGGCGACGGCGGCTATTCGGGCGGGACTCCTACTTTCTCGGGCTTGATATCGGACGGAACGATTACTCTTTATAAAGCCGACGGCACTACCTGCTCCAAAATGGTTGCGGGCGAATGGTATACCGCTAAATTCGATATGGCGAAGTTTGGGGCGCTCAATGCGGGTTCGGGAAATTACGGTTTCCATATGGGTTGTTCAAACGCAACGACCATGCAATTTAAAAACTTTAAATTCGAGGATAAAAACTAAAGTTTAAAGTAAAACATACTTGACTTGTCCGGGCGGTTTGCCTTGCGGTAAACCGCCCGGGAATTATGAAAACTAATTATGGATGAAAAAAAATCGAAATTTAATATCGACTATATCATAGTGGCGGCTTATACCGTTACCCTTACCGTTTTAAGCATACTTTTCAAGCAAATGTTTATCAAAGTACTGCCTTGCTATATTTCGCTTGTGGTAATGCTTTTACAGGCGCGCGCGAATAAGTATTGTTTTTTGCTCGGCGCGTTGAACAGCATAATATATGCCGTCGGTTACTATTTTGAAAAGGTTTACGGATCTTTGGCGGAGGCTCTTATTTTATCTTTCCCCATTCAGATGATTACCTTTTTCGTGTGGAAACGCAACGAAGGAAAATCGCAAAGCAAAACGCGTAATCTGACTTTAAAACAGGCTTTAATAACCGTCGCGGCGTTTGTCGTCGTGTGGATCGGCATGTATTTTGTTTTTAAAGCAATGGGGGATTCCAGCCCGATATTAGATAATTCGATATTCGTTTTAAGCCTTGTAATTTACGTATACACGCTTTTCGGAATTGTGGAAAGCAGACTATTATTGATTGTAAGTTGCTGCATATCTCTTACGATGTGGACTATAAAAACTTTTTATGATATAAAAAGCATAACCTACGTGTTGCTTTCCGTCTACAATTTGTATATGTGCATAAAAGGTTTTGTTATATGGAAAAAAATAGCGGGCAAAGATAACGGCAAAGAAGTAAACGTCGAATTAAAACAATAGGAGAAACTATGTCTTTAAAATTAACAAAAACGGATGAAAGAGTTGTTTTTCTCGGCAAAACAGCGGAAGAAATTCCTTGGGGTTTTATTCAATTTCCCCGATTTTTAGAAACGCCGGAAGGCGATATAGGTCTTTACGTTCATAACGAGGACGATAATCCGCATTTCTTGGGTTGCGGCAGTTACTTTATATCGAAAGACGGCGGCGAAACTTTTTCGCCGGCAACCGAGGAACAAAAAGAGCGCATGGGTAAGGTTTTACCAAGCGGCGACGTTCTCAATATTAAACTATACGGGACTAAAAAACTCGAAGGGGTTAAAGAGCATAGTTGGTGTTTCGGCAATTACCATATTCCTTCCGACAGTATGCGTATAGAAAAAAGTTCCGACCCGAAGGTTTTACCCGAGCCTATCACCGTTGTAAACGACATTTTCGAATGTCAGAATAAAGTTTATTATCTCGATACTCTTCCGGACGGCATGTGCGATACGCGCTTTAAATTTTCAAGGCTTAAACGCGGCGAAAGAAAATGCGAAACGGAATACGCGCCTGTCGAATGGAAATACAGAACCATTATCACGCACGGCGATAAAAGCGCGTACAGTTTTCACGACGGATTCCTTTATCTCGACGAGCCGGGGCTTTACGAATGCAGACAAATCAAGGTTGCTCCCGACGGCTCTTTATATATCGCGCATTACCGCGCGCATAGCGCAAATCCGTATACGGGACGATATCTCGATAGTACAAGTTCGTTTATTCTGTGTTCTACGGATAACGGACACAGTTGGAAATTGCAAGGGTTTATCCCTTACGTTCCCGATGAAGAAAATAACTTTTTCGCGCATCTCGCGCTGGGTTTCGACGAGCCGAGCATAGAATTTTGCGACGACGGCTCAATGCTTTGTTTGATGCGTACCTGCGACGTTTTCCGCGGCGCGCCCGAGTGGGGACCTTCTTATATGGCAAGGTCTTACGATATGGGCAAAACCTGGTCCAAGCCGGAATTTTTTGCCGACAGAGGAGCGTTGCCGCACCTTTTGAAATTAAAGAACGGAGTAATTCTGGCAGTAATAACCCGTCCCGGGATATTCGTATACGCAAGCGACGATAACGGAAAAACGTGGAATGCGAAAGTCGAAATTATGACCGATAAGGACAGGAGCAAACTCGCCAACGTCGTTCCCGAAAGACCTACTTTCCATCAATGGGCGGGCAGTTGCTGCAATACGTCGATAATAGCACTTAGCGACGATACGGCATTGCTTGCATACAGCGATTTTTATATTCCCGACGAAAACGGCGTTAAACGCAAAGGTATTAAGACTATAAGAATAAAGGCTGAAAAATGAAAGAATTGCATCTCGTTTGCAACGCGCATATAGACCCCGTGTGGCAATGGGAATGGGAGGAGGGAATAGCCGCGGCGTTTTCCACCTTCAATTCCGCGGCAAATCTTGCCGATAAATACGATTATATCTTTTGTCATAACGAGGCGATATTATATCAATACATCGAAAAATACGCTCCCGTACTTTTTGAAAAAATTCGTCAACTCGTTAAAATCGGCAAGTGGCGCATTATCGGCGGCTGGTATTTACAGCCCGATTGCACCATGCTCTCGGGCGAAAGTTTCGTGAGGCAAATAGGCTACGGCAAGAAGTATTTTAAGGAAAAATTCGGCGCAGAGCCGAAAGTCGCGCTTAACGTAGATAGTTTCGGGCATACCCGAGGTCTCGTTCAGATACTCGTAAAAACAGATTATACGGGTTATTTCCATTGCCGTCCGAACAACTCGCAATTTTCGTTGCCGTGCGGCGAATACCTCTGGAAAGGGTTTGACGACAGCCTTATAAAAGTCGCGCGGCGTTTCGATTATTCGTCCGCGCTTGGTAAGGTTGATAAAAAACTGCAAACTTATTTGCGGACGGACGGGCAGGGCGATACGGTTATGCTCGGCAGCAGCGAAAATACCGAAAAAGTCGAAGTCGGCGATTATCAGGTTATGTTCTGGGGCGTGGGCAACCACGGCGGCGGACCGAGCGATAATGACCTTGCGTACCTTAAAACGGCGGCGGAATCTTCAAAAGACGTTAAAATTCTGCATTCCACGCCCGAAAGCTTTTTTGAAAAGATAAATCCGACGCTTATTGTCGACAGATCGCTTTATATTTCCATGCCCGGTTGTTACACGAGCATGTCTACGGTAAAGCACAAACACAGAGAAGTTGAAAATCTGCTTTATTCAACCGAAAAAATGGCTTCGATTTGCGCTTTGAACGGACTTTCGGAATATCCTTCGGAAGGGTTTAAAACCGCTTGCGAAGATTTAATGACGGCTCAATTTCACGATACGTTGCCCGGCACGGTCATAGAAAAAGGCGAACAAAACGCGCTTATGTTGCTCGAACACGCAAAAGAGGAACTGGTAAAAATAAGAACGCAATGTTTTTTTGCATTAACTGTTAATCAAAAGCGTGCGGATAACGGCGAATATCCGATATTCGTATATAATTTTTCGCCCTATAAAAGATTTACCTCGGTCGAGGTCGAATTCAGCCTTGCCGATCAGAACTGGTCGGATAAATTCGGGGTTGTCAGAGTGTATCGCGGCAACGAGGAAATCGCCTGCCAACAGATAAAAGAGGACAGTAATTTAACGGGGCTTGACTGGCGTAAAAAGATTGTGTTCGACGCGTATCTCGAACCGTTGTCGATCAATCGTTTTAATTTAAAAATATCGTTTGAACATGTAAAAAAAGTAGTTCCCGAGCAGAAATTTTCTTATTCCGACGAGCAAAAAACGATAGATGTAGGCAGCGACGGGCTTTTAAAGAGTTACAGGGCCAACGGTGTCGATTATATCGATAACGGTTTCGGATTGTACGCTTACGAAGATAATTCCGATCCGTGGGGAATGTGCGCGGAATATCAAAAATCGGTAGGCAAAAACGCCGTTCCATTCACTCCGCTGACAGAAGAAGAGTGCGCCGCGTTCTGTAACGACGAAAATGCGAAAAACAACGTAAGAGTTATCGAGGACGGGGAAATAATCAAAAGAATAGAAAGTTATTTTAAATATAACGATTCGTTTGCCCGTTTAGAGTATACCATATACAAAAATCATCCGTATACGGATATAAAGGTCGATTTGTATAATATCGAAAAAGACAAAATGATTCGTTTGCATTTCCCGATAAAACCGCGAGCGGAAAAATTATTCGGCGATACTGCTTTCGGCACGGACGAGTTGTTTGTCGACGGCAGGGAAAACGTAGCGCAGAAATTCGTATATATAAAATCGGGAAACGAGTATTTTGCCGTAATAAACGACGGAACTTACGGAAGTAATTTTGTTGACGGAACGTTCTGTCAGTCGCTTTTGCGCAGCGCGGCGTATTGCGCTCATCCCTTACCCGACAGGCCGCTTTTAAGTACCGACAGATACACCGAAAGGATCGATATGGGCAAGCGTTCGTTTTCATTCAGAATTTTCGGCGGAAAAGATCCCGATTGCATACCGAAACTCGCGCAGGAATTTGCCGAAAAACCTTTTGCCCTCAATCTGTTTCCGCTCGGCGACAACAATAAAGCGTACAAAACCGTACGTTTAAGCAATGACAATATAATTCTCGTAACGTTAAAAAAATCGGAAGAGGAAAACGGTTTTATAATACGCTTACAAAACAATTCTTCAAAAGAACAATATTCTTCGATTAAAATATTCGATATTGAAAAAGAATTGCATTTCTTAAAATACGAAGTAAAAACGTTATTGTATCTGAGCGATTCCGTTTCGGAACAAAAATTTATGTCGATATAAAAAGGAGTATTTTATGAGAGTATTGGCAATCGGGGCGCACCCCGACGACATAGAAATCGCGTGCAGCGGCACGCTTGCAAAATGCGTAAAGCGCGGAGATAAAGTCATCGTCTGCCATGCTTCCACAGGTAATCTGGGACACGTCATCATTCCGCCCGACAAACTTACCGAAATCCGTAAAAAAGAAGCGGAAAAGGCGGGAAGTCTGGCGGGAATAGAGGTTATCGGCGGAATGTTTAACGACCTCGATATTTTCGATAACAACAAGGCGGCGCGGGATAAGATGGTTGAAGTAATCAAGTACGCGCAGCCCGACTTTATAATTACGCATAACCCCGACGACTATATGCCCGACCACACGGCGGTGTCGCGGCTTGTATTCGACGCGAGTTTTACCGCAACGCTTCCGAATTATAAATGCGGCGGCGAAAAAGCGGCAAAATTAGTGCCGATATATTATATGGACACGCTTGCGGGCGTGAATTTTAATCCGACGGAATTCGTAGACATATCGGACGAAATCGACTTAAAGATAAAAATGCTCGAATGTCACGAGAGCCAACTCGTATGGATGAAAGAACACGACGGAATAGATTTTGCGGATATGGTACGCACTTGCAGCAGATATCGCGGATATCAGTGCGGCGCGGCGTATGCGGAGGGTTTCCGTCAATGTCAGGTGTATTTAAAAGGCACAACGAAACGTTTGTTGCCGTAAACGTATTATTCTTATAAAAAATCAGGAGAAAAAATCATGAATTTAAAATCGACGATAGAAGGCAGTTTACTTGAAAATTTCTTCCCCAAGGGGTGGGATCTGGACAAAATCGACGCTTGTTGCGATAACGCGCCCGAAACTATTACCGAAAGGCAGTCTTTCTGGAACAAGGATTTCGCGCCCGTAGAATGCGGCAATCTCGACGACTTCAATGTAAAAATGGGACACGAAATAGCCAACGAAATAAGAAAAGCAAACGCGGAAAAGCGTAAAATAGCGTTTATTCTTCCCGTAGGACCTATGGGAATGTATAAGTGGGCGGTTTACTTTCTGAAAGAGTGGAACGAATCCTGCGAGAACGTGTGGTGCTTTAATATGGATGAATGGGCAGACGGCGAGGGCAACACCATAACCGGCGAGGCGTCTTTCCAAAGCGCGATGGAAAACGCGTTTTATAATCCGCTCGGCAAAAATACCGTACCCGTATCGCACAGAAACTTCGCGCTTAAAGACAATCTTCCTTCTTATCCCGAAAAGATAGCAAAACTTAAAGCGGAAGGTGCGAAACTCGTACTCGTTTACGGCATAGGCAGAATGTGCCACATTGCTTTCTGGGAGCCGATGATAGGGGCGGAATTCAATTCCGACGAAGAGTGGCTGAATCAGCCTTACAGAGTAGGCGTAAAACTTCATCCGCTTACGATAGAGCAGAACGCCATAACTTCTTTCCGCAGCAGAACGACGCTCGTTCCCTGCCGCGCCAACACGATAGGACCGAAACTGATGTTTGCGGCAGACTACGCTATCGGCGGCGCGGACGGCGCGTTGTCGCGCGGAATGCAATGGCAGGGTATGAGCCTTTGGATGACCCTAAGGTATCGTCCCACTCGGTTCGTTACCTCGAGTTATATCCCCACGCTCCCCGGAAAACTCTTCTATCTTAAAGAACTTGCGGGACCGCTTTGCCCCGACGCAAACTGAGATGAACGGCATAGCGGTTGCGGGTTCCGCGCTTGTGGACGAGATAAATATAATTAACGAATACCCCGCTATAGGTCGATTAACGCAGATTTTTGGCGTTAATCGGTCAGTTGGCGGACTCGTTCCCAACGTCGGCGTGGATATAAAAAGAATAGCCCCCGATTTAAGTGTTTATGCTTACGGTAAAGTGGGTAAAGACGATAAAGCCGAGTTTTTACTTGACGCTCTCCGCCGTAACGGGGTGAACGCCGACGGGATAAAAAGAGCCGAAACGCTCGGCACGAGTTTTACGCAGGTTATGAGCATCGAAGGCGGCGAACGCACGTTTTTTACTTACGCGGGCGCGAGCGCGGATTTCGGTTACGACGATATAGACTTTGACAAAATAACCGCAAAGATATTTCATTTGGGGTATTTTTTGCTACTTGAAAAAGTCGATAACGGCGACGGTGTAAAGATATTGCGCGAACTTAAAAAACGCGGGATAAAGACGTCCATAGACTTAGTGAGTTCTACCGCGGACGCTTACGAAAAAGTCCTTCCATGTCTGCCGTTTGTCGATTATCTTATAATAAACGAACTCGAAGCCGCTGCGCTTTGCAAATCGGATAATACCGACGATTTACGTTTTTTAGCGGAAAAATTAAAGGCTATGGGCGTTAAAGAGGGCGTTATTATTCATAAAGAGGACAAGGCATGTTTCTTAGGCGAAAGTTACGCCGAAATAAACTCGCTTATTGTCCCCGACGAATTTTTTAAGGGTAAAACGGGCGCGGGCGACGCGTTTTGCGCGGGCGCATTAACCGAGATTTATGCGGGGGCAACGCCGCAAACCATACTCGAAACGGGGATACGCGCTGCGGCGGCGAGCATAATGCAGGCAAGCGCAACTGACGGAGTTAAAACAAAAAGCGAGATTTACGAAATAACGAGGAGTTTTAAAAGAAGGTAAAATATGTTAGTAAACTTAAACGAAGTTTTGAAAAAGGCGCAAAAGGGGAAATATGCGGTGGGGCTGTTCAATACCACCGACACGGATATGTTGCAGGCGGTAATAGAGGCGGCGGAAGAAAGCAATTCTCCCGTCATACTCGGCACGGCGGAAGTGCTGTTGCTTTACGGCGAATTGAAACTGATCGCGCCGAGCGTAATCGCGGCGGCAAAGAGAGCGAAAGTCCCCGTAGTGGTGCATTACGACCACGGTCTTACTTTCGACAGATGTATAGAGACGTTAAAACTTGGGTTTTCGTCGATAATGTTCGACGGTTCGGCTAAACCTTACGAACAAAATATTGCCGAAACGCGCGAAATGGTAAAGATAGCGCACGCATTCGGCGCGACGGTAGAGGGCGAAATAGGACACGTAGGCGAAGCGGCGAAAGAAGATAATCTGCTTACCGATATGTATACCACTCCCGAAGAGGCGAAAGCGTATTTGGAGGCTACGGGCGTAGACGCTCTGGCAGTTGCGATAGGGTCTGCGCACGGAGTTTATAAGAAAAAGCCGATGCTTAATATAGAAAGGCTTAAAGAAATAAGCAGCGCGGTAAAAGTTCCGCTCGTACTGCACGGCGGAAGCGGACTAAGCGATGACGATTTTAAAAACACCATTCGCAACGGAATTGCGAAAGTAAATATATTTACCGATTTATGCCTTGCGGGCGAACGCGCTTATAAAGACGGCGAAGAGAAAAAACTCGGCTATCTCGAAACGCGGAATTTAAAGGTGGAATATATCAAAGAAGCCGTAAAGCACAAAATGGCTTTATTCGGCTCGGTAAACAAGGCATAGAAGTTTGCCGATGTATCAAAAGGTTTTATTATTTTCTTGACAAAAAGAAATATTTAATGTATAATATATACATAACATGCGGAATATGTTATTCTGTATGAATTAAAAAGCACTGAATCGATGATTTTTTCGGAGAGTAAGCGTAAAACAAAACATTCTTTTGCGGCGGCTATTATGATAGATTATATCTGTTATCCTCTGCGACGGGCTGAATAAATGTCTTTTATAATGTTTTTTTGCGCATACTTTTCGGGGTATGCGTTTTTATTTTGCGGGAGGCGAAACAATGAGGATAGGAGTTATCGGAATAGTAATCGAAAAGGACAGAACGTCTGCGGCGGCGGTAAACGAAGTTTTATCTGCTTACGGCGATTATATCATCGGAAGAATGGGCGTACCCGACAAGGAAAACGAAGTTTACGTTATAAGCGTTATAGTCAAGGCTTCTAACGAGATTTTTTCCGCAATGACGGGAAAACTCGGTAAGATATTAAACGTAAAAGTTAAATCGGCTGTAACCTCGTGCGAGGTGGGCTGAAGGAGAAAAACAAAATGAAAAAATTTTTATCAATGTTAGTAGCGG
>CAKQXZ010000023.1 GCA_934292955.1 uncultured Clostridia bacterium | reverse complement strand
GACGTACTTACTTACAGCCTTAAAACTCTCATCAAATATTACAACTGCAACGAAAAGCATGTCGAACAGGTTATGAATATTTCCGTTCAGCTGTTCAAGCAACTGCGCGTGCTGCATAAATTCCCCAGACAGTATCTGAGAATACTTAAAGTCGCGGCATATCTGCACGACTCGGGAACAAGCATTAAATATTACGACTACCAGAAACACAGCAGTTATATAATTCTCAACGCCGCGCTGTACGGTATTTCACACAGAGAAATCGTGCTTGCGTCGCAGGTCGTTGCCGTTCATAAAAACGACGACTTTGCTATCGGCGAACTCGTGAAGTTCAAAGAATATATCAACGAAACAGACGTTGAAGTTATCAGAAAACTCGGTATTATTCTTCGTATTGCGGAAAGTCTTGACAGAAGCATGTCGTCGGTTGTTACCGGTATCAACTGCGACGTTCTCGGCGATTCGGTTATCATGAAGACCGAACTTGCAGGCGACGCCGCGCTCGAGATCAAAGACGCGATGAAAGCCGCCCCCGATTTCAGGCGTATCTTCAAAAAGAATCTCGATATTCTGTAATTTTCGGCGTTAAGGCAAAAATGCGATTGCCTGAATAAAAATTAAAAATTGAATATAAACATTAAAACGGTTGTTTTATCATATATTAGCGTATGAGAAAAACGCCGTTTTTTTTATTGTCTTTAATTCTTACGGCAGCGTTTTCGGCGGTAATGATCGTTTGCGGTATCAAACAGTTAAAAAACGGCTCCGCCGCGCAATCCGATGAAAAAATATATATAGAACTCTGGCATATTGATACGTTCGAAGGGGGAACGGGTTCGCGCGCGGCGTTTCTTAGTGCTGTTTCCAAGCAATACGAAAAGAACAATAAAGTTTGCGTTACCGTAAAAACTCAGACGGCTTTAAGCGCGGCTGAATTTTTCGCGAAAGGTATTTATCCCGATCTGCTGTCTTACGGGAACGGAGTTGCTCTGCCGTATGAAATGCTTGTTAAAATTTACGGCAGCAAGCCTTACGAATACGCCGTACCATGGTGCATGGGCGGGTATGTGCGCATTGTAAGAAAGGGCGTAAACGCAACGAAAACAATTCTTTCCGTGCAGGATAACGCTCTTTCCCTTGTTGCCGTCGGGTACGAAGAAATGTCTTTGCCGAATATGGCCGAAGTGCCGTCGAATCTTGCGATTTACGAGTTTTATAAAAACAAAGAAGCCGCGCTTATCGGCACGCAGCGCGATCTTTATCGGCTCGAAAACAAGGGGATAGATATCGAAGTTGCGCCGCTGACGGTATTTAACGATTTATATCAGTATGTTTCGGTGCTTTCGGTATCGGACGAAAAGGTAAAGGCGGCAAACGCGTTTGTCGGGTATCTTTTGTCCGACGGGGTGCAGTCGAAACTAAGCCGGATTGGTATGCGTTCGTTCTTTTTTAGTGTCGGAGACGGAGCGGTTTCCGTTCTTGACGGCGTGAATTATTCGCTTGTTACGCCGCCGCTTATTAAAAAAGACGAACTCGAACGGCTGAAAAAATTATCGATCGATTTTAGCAAAAACCGAGAAACAATAGGCTCGTCGCTGTACGGAACAGAAAAATAAACGATATAAAACGGAAAAATAAACGCCGAAACAAACGATAAAACGGTATAACCGTTGCGCGTAAAATAACGAAATTGAAGCGACGAGAAAAATCACCGTCGAAAACGATTGTAAAAAAATGTATAAAGGTGTAAAATAGGAGTACAAAATGAATATTGACCGATATGTGCGCAAACTCGAAAGCCATTCGATAGATTATCGGCTTGACGTCGATCTTTCGGCGTACTGTTCTTACGGCACGGGCGGAAAAACCCGCGTTGCCGTTTTTCCGAAGAATGCGGAGCAGTTAAAACTTTCGTTCGACGAAGAAATCGATTGCGAAGTGGTCGGTTGCGGAACCAACGTGCTGTTTTCGGATAAAGGGTACGACGGCGCGATAATTTTCACTTCGCAGGTGAACGCTATAGAATGCAACGGTTTGTCGGTTATAGCCGATTGTGGTGCGCTGCTTAAAAACGTTGCCGAAACGGCGGCGATGAATTCGCTGGGCGGGCTGGAGTTTACCGAAGGTATTCCCGCAACCGTCGGCGGGGCGGTGTGCATGAACGCGGGCTGTTTTTCCAAATGCGTGGGCGATTATGTTTCGTACGTCGTTACGGCAAGCGGGGTAATCAGCGGCGCGGACTGCAATTTCGGCTACAGAACGAGCTTTTTTTCGGAACATAACGGCGAAAGCGGGTCGGAGCGTAATAAAAGAATTATCGTTTCGGCGTGCTTTATATTAAAACCGAGCGAACCCGACGTAATAGACGGCAAGCGCGAACGTTTCAAAAAATTAAGAAAGAACGCTCAGCCGCACGGAAAAAGTTGCGGATCGGTCTTTCTTAACGACGGATATTTTGCGGGTAAGGTTATAGACTGCGCGGGGCTTAAAGGCGTTTCGGTCGGCGGCGCGCGCGTTTCCGAAAAACATGCCAACTTTATTCTTGCAGGCGGCGGCGCGACTTCGGGCGATATTTATTCGTTGATTAACTTGATTAAAAAGCGGGTTTACGAAACTCAGGGCATAGTGCTTAAAGAAGAGGTCCGCTATATAGGAAATTTTGATGATTGATTTCGACTTACACACGCATACGCAATACAGCCACGGCAGCGGCACAATTGACGACAACGCCCGCGCCGCGAAAGAAAAAGGGCTGATCGGCATAGGTATAACCGATCACGGGTTCAATCATCCCGCCTACGGGATGCGAAGGAAAAAACTGCCGCAAATGCGTGCGGATTGCACTGTGGCCGAAAAACTTACGGGCGTAAAAGTGCTTTTGGGTACGGAAGCCAACATTATCGGAACGGACGGCGCAACCGACGTAAAGCAGAGTGATTACGAATATCTCGATCTGTTTCTTGCCGGCGTGCATAAGTTTGTTATACTCGATTCTTTCAAAGATTATTTCGGCTTTTTTGCGGCGAACGCTTTAACGCATGCGTTTCACGGCAAGCCGTCGGACGCGCTTATAAAAAGAACGACCAAAGCATATATAAACACAATTAAAAACAATCCGCTCGATGTACTTACTCACCTGAATTACTGCTGTTATTCGGACTCGCTCGAAGTGGCTAAGTGCCTTGCCGATTACGGAACGTATCTCGAAATAAACACCAAAAAGGTGCATTTGTCCGATGAAGAGTGGCAGAATATCGCAGATAAAACGTCGGTGCGTTTCGTTATCGATTCCGACGCGCACTCGCCCGATCGTGTAGGCGACGGTAGACTTGCCGACGACCTGTTGTCACGGGTGAGCATTCCGCTCGGTCGCATAGATAATATTGACGGCAGAGTACCGAACCTGCGCTTTACGCAATACAAAAAAGAAAAATTATGACTTTTACCGAACGCACGAAAAAGGAACTTTGTTCCAAAAAAAGAAAGCCCTGCTGTGAAAAAGCGGCTTTTTATGCATTTATCCGCACCGCGGGCAGTATTGTAACCAGCGGCGATAAAATAGGGCTGAGTATAGACGGGCAGAGCGACTGTCTTGAATATTTTGCCGCTGTTGCCGAAAGGTTGTACGGCGCAAAACCCGTTTTTTCTTTAAGCACGAAAGGTGCAATAAGCAATTTTACTTTGCTTGACGACGGAAGTAAAAACATTCTTTTAGATCTTGGAATACTTGCCGAAGACGGCGGCGAGCTTAAAATTTCGCTTGAGCCTGCTCCGTCGCTTACGGAAAAAGAATGCTGTCAAAGGTCATATCTTGCGGGCAGTTTTGCCGGTGGCGGCAGCGTGACCATTCCGTCGGCAAAACGATCGGGAACGGGCTATCATCTTGAATTTGTATTCTCTATGTACGGCTCCGCGGAGTACGCTGTTGATATACTTGCGGGTTTCGGGTTTTTACCAAAAGTTATAAAACGTAAAGATAACTGGGTAGTGTATTTCAAGCAGAGCGAAGAAATAAAAAATATACTTGCGTATATGGGCGCGAACAAAAGCGTGCTTGATCTTTCCGAAATTATGGTCGAGCGCGAAATGAGCAATCAGACCAATCGCGAAACAAATTGCTTTTTGCATAATACCGATAAAACGGTTATAGCCAGCGTAAAACAACGTGCGGCAATAGACCTGATTTCGCAGTCCGCCGGGCTTGACGCTTTGCCCGACGATCTTAAAGAAACGGCAATCGCCAGAACGGAAAACCCGACCATGAGCCTTAACGAACTTGCCGAAAAATTGGGTATAAGCAAAAGTTGCTTAAATCACCGGTTAAGAAAACTTGTCGCTATATCGGAAGAGTTGAAGTAAAACCGAATAGACAGTCATAATAAATAAAATAAATATAATAAAACCGCCCGTAAGTCGGAATAATCGACCTATAGGCGGTTTTTTATATGCTTTTTATTAGCTTTTCGTTTGATTTTGCCGAATATGGCGACATATTGCCATATATAGAGATAATCGACCTATAAGGCGATTTTTTTGCGGTTTTCTTTATTTTCAGACTTATTTACAGTACGCCGAGATATGCGAGAATAAGTGAAACGGTATTCATAACGCCGTCGATATGAGTGCGTTCCATTCCGTGTGAAGCGTGTACGCCCGTGCCGACAAGCGCGCCCGGAATATCGTGACCCGCAGTCCACATGGCTCCCACGTCAGAACCGTAGTAGGGGTAAATGTCTACCGCGTAAGAAAGGTTATGTTTGTTTGCGAGAGCGATGAGTTCGTTGGTGAAATCGTAATCGTACGGTCCGTGCGAATCTTTCGCGCAAATGCTTACCTGACGTTCGGTGCAGTTAAGGTCTTTGCCTACGCAGCCCATATCCACGCCGAGCATTTTTATTATACCGTCGGGAACGAAACTTGCGCCGTGTCCGAATTCTTCGTACATGGTTATTAGCATTTTTACCGTATAGGGTAATTTAATATTATAATCTTTTATAATTTTCAGAACGGTAATAAATGCGGCTACGCTCGCTTTGTCGTCGATAAAACGGGTTTTCATGTAACCCGAATCGGTAACGGTGAACTTGGTATCGAGCGCGACGTAATCGCCCGAATAAATTCCGAGTTTTTTGAAATCGTCGGGGCATTTCACGTCTTCGTCAAGACGGATATACATATTTTCTTCGGTGTGGTTTAATGTGTCGCTGTCGGTAAAAACGTGTTTAGACGGGCTGACCGACAAGAACGTTCCGCTGTATTTTTTACCGTTTCTGGTAATAACGGTGCAGTATTCACCGTCGTATGAAGACAGAACCGGACCGCCTATTTTAGTAAAATTTATTTTATCGCCGGAAAAAGAGCGAACCATCGCGCCGAGCGTATCGGCATGCGCGCAGAGACCCAAAGCCTTGTCGCTTTCGCCTTTTACCGTAAGAATAAAACAACCTTTGTTCGTGCGTTCGAAGTGCGCGCCGGTGTCTGAAGCAAATTTTTTAAGAACTTCGGCTATCTCGGTGTAATATCCCGTGGGACTGGGTATTTCAAAAATCTGTTTTGCCGTCTGAAAGTAATAATTTTTATATTTTTTCACGTCAATCATAAAAATCTCCCGCGCCGCATTGCCGTAGCATACGCAGGCGCAATATTATTTACTGCGTTCAATTATATATTTTCCGCCTGCCGAAGTCAAGCATATACACGCGGGCGCGCTTAGCTTATACGTGCTGTATGCGCTTCTTGTTACGTTCGTTGCGTCGGTTGTGTTGTCTGAAACGCTCTATTACAACCGAATTACGCTTTGACGTAACCTTATGATCGTTACCTTTGATATTGCTTAAATAATATATATAAAAAATTATTTTGTTAAAAAATTAAAATATGGCTATTTCTATTTGCTTTATTTATAATATATGGTAAAATGTTAATCGGAGAACAGAGTTATGGACAAAACGATCGAAGCACTAAGAAGAATCAGAAAAGAAAAAGGACTTACACTTAAAGAAGTTACCGCGCTGACGGGAATGTCGGCGGGGACGGTAAATAAAATATTTTCGGGCGGCATAAACAGTATTAAAACGCAGACCGCGGAAAAACTCGCCAACGCCATGGGCGTTACGCTTGCCGAACTCGGCGATACGAATCAGCCGCAAAAAAAAGAACAGTCCAAAACTTACGGCTTTGTAAAATGCGCCGCGCTCACCAACGAAGTAAGTGTAGGCGACGTAGATTTCAACGTTCAAAAAACTATAGAACTTATAGATTTTGCATATAAAAAGGGCATTACCGTCGCGGTTTTTCCCGAACTTTCGCTTACGGGCTATACGGTAGGCGATCTTATGTATCAGGAAGCGTTGCTGAACGCTGCGGAGCGCGGGCTTAAAAGGGTAATAGACGCTTCGGCTAATAAAAACATGCTCGTGTTTGCAGGGCTTCCCGTTCGGGTTGACGGGCGCATTTACAACTGCGCCGCGGCTTTTTGCGGCGGGAAACTTCTCGCTGTTGTTCCCAAGCGCAATCTTCCCAATTATAACGAGTTTTACGAAAAAAGATATTTCAACGCCGCGCCCGACGAAAATACCGTCATAGATTATTGCGGATACCATGTGCCGTTTGGGTATAAAATCATACTTAAAAACGCATTGATGCCCGAAATGAAAGTGGCTGCCGAAATATGCGAAGATATCTGGGTGCCGGATTCTCCGTCTGTTTTCCACGCGCTTGCCGGGGCTAACATAGTCGTTAATCTGTCGGCAAGCAACGAATCGGCAGGCAAAGAGAATTACCGCCGCAAAATGGTTTCCATGCAGTCATCCAAATGCCTTTGCGCATATATTTATTGTTCGAGCGGCGAAGGCGAAAGCACGACCGACGTCGTTTTCGGCGGACATGACATTATTTACGAAGCGGGCAGAAGGATTGCGGAAAGCATGCCGTTCGGCGAAGGTAAGGCGATAGGCGATATAGACTGTGCCTTTCTCGAATTCGAGCGTTCTAAAAAATTCACCAGACCTTTTGCGGCTGTCGGCTACGGCTTTGTTTCGTTCAACGTCGATCCGAGCGGTTTCACGTTAGAAAGAAGATATTCGCGCACGCCCTTTGTTCCCGAAGACAGAGCGCGCCTTACCGAACGTTGCGAAGACGTTTTCAATATTCAGTCGCACGGGCTGCTTAAAAGAATAAAAACGGTTAACCCGAAAAAACTTGTTCTCGGTATTTCGGGCGGGCTTGACAGCACGCTTGCAATGGCGGTTGCCGTGAACGCGCTTAAACTTGCAGGCAGACACGCAAAAGATCTTATAGCGATTACTATGCCTTGTTTCGGTACGTCCGAGCGCACGCATAATAACGCCGTTCGGCTTACCGAGCTTTTCGGCGCGACCTTTAAGGAAGTGGATATAACCGAAAGCGTAAAAAGTCATTTAGTCGATATCGGGCATGACGGAACGACCGCCGACGTAACGTATGAAAACGCGCAGGCAAGGGAACGCACTCAGGTGCTTATGGACTACGCTTGTAAGGAAGGCGGGTTCGTGGTAGGCACGGGCGATATGTCCGAAGCCGCGCTCGGCTGGTCGACCTACAACGGCGATCATATGTCTATGTACAACGTTAATTGCGGCGTGCCTAAAACGCTGGTAAAAGCGATGGTTCGCTACTACGGCACGAAACTCGGCGGCAAGCTCGGCGAAGTGTTGTTCGATATAGCGGACACGCCGATAAGTCCCGAACTTACGCCTGCTTCCGATAAGGGCGTGCAGTCTACCGAAGCGATTATCGGACCTTACGTTCTGCACGACTTCTTTATGTATTATCTGTTAAAACACGGATTTATGCCGTCTAAAGTATTTTATATTGCAACGCACGTTTTTGCGGGCGAGTTCAGCCCCGAAGAAATTGCAAAAACGCTCGAAACGTTTATCCGCAGATTCTTCGCTTCGCAGTACAAACGTTCGTGTGTTCCCGACGGCGTAAAAACGGGTTCGCTCTGTTTATCTCCGCGCGGCGACTGGCGCATGCCGAGCGACGCAAGCCGCAATCTGTGGCTTAACGATCTGTATTCGGTTACAAAATAACGGCGTAAACTTAAATAACGGCAGAAAAAATATTGCCGCCGTTAAGTAAAGATATTAAATTCTGCAAATAACGGCAATAAAAACCGCGCCGTCGAAAATCGGCGGTGCGGCAATGTAACAATATATAGTAAAATTATTTTTCTATAACGATTGCGGCGGTGTTTGAAAGTCGTTTCACCTGATTAAAAGCGGTTTCGCATTGTTCGCGGGTGGTGTAGCCTTCGCTCACGCAGAGTATTCTGTTCGCGCTTGTAAAAATCTTAAAAACGAAGTTTCCGTTTTTATCAAGGTTTATGGCGTAATTTTCGTTCTCGATATTCTTTTTCAAGGTATCGATTCCGCTCTTTATTCCGCTCAGCGACGAATAACTTTCGGTCGAAAGTAATTTTTCTTCGCTGTCGGTCATAAGAAAAGCGTACATTTTGCCGTCGGGTTCGGTTTTTATAACCCATCTTCCCGCAGGCTCGCTTGTAATCTTTTCTTTATCGATAACGCTTTGTTTTTTATCCGAAGATAACGGCTTAAAAATCGGCGTCGAATTGCTTTCGTTGTGTTGCGCTCCGGGTTTATGCTTTTTATCCAATGAATGGTCGATCACGTAAGGGTCGGGTTCTTCGGGCTTGAGTTCGCGCAGTATCTCTTTGGCGTCCTTTTCCGATTGCGGTTCTTCGTCGTCATCTTCGTAAGGGTCGTCAACAATGTTTTCGGGCATTTGTCTGTCGTCCGTCGCGGCGACTGCGATATCTTCCGATTTTTGCGCGTTTACGGTCTTTGAACGTTTGTAAACGAGTGCTACCGCAACCGTCAGCCCTATAAGCACGACAAGCGTTACTATAAGGATTATAGTGTATCCCAGGTTTTCGGGCTTGGTAAGATAATCTATTATAGATTTCATTATTTTCATCACCCCTGAAGCAAATTTCTTTCGTATTTTAGCAAAAAATATGAATTGTGTCAATAAAAAAGAGCGTTTTCGGGCTTTTTAGTAAATTACGCGCTTTGCTATAGCGAAAAATCGGTCGGCTGAGCCTGTAAGCAAAGGCAAGTTAGCGTTTCGGAGTTAATTATGGTTTATAACGTAGCCGTCGTTGGCGGCGGGTTTTCGGGATTATGCGCCGCGGTTATGCTCGGCTCGGCAAAAATAAAATCCGTTGCGTTGTTTGACGCAAACAAACGGTTGGGCAAAAAAATTCAGGCGACGGGCAACGGGCAGGGCAACTTAAGCAATGCCGACATGACTATCGAACATTATCATGGCGATAAAGCGTTTGCCGAAAAAGCGTTAAGTCGTTACGGAAAAAACGAAATGCTATCCTTTTTTACGGGGCTGGGGTTGTTGACTTCCGAAAAAGACGGAAAAATTTATCCCGCTTCGTTCTGCGCGTCGAGCATATCCGACGTTCTGCGTTTCGCGGTCGAAAAATGCGATACGGAACAATTTATCGAAACGCGCATAACAAAAATAACAAAATCGAACGGCGTATTTACTCTTACCGCCGAAGACGGGCGCAGATTCTTGGCAAAAAAAGTGATTCTTGCGTTCGGCGGCAGCAGCGGCGAAGGTTTTTCCACCGACGGAAAAAGTTATCCGCTTGCCGTAAACTTCGGGCATAAAATTACCGATTTAGCTCCGTCGCTCGTGCAGATAAAAACCGAACGCGGCAAAATCCGCGGGCTTAAAGGCATAAAACAGCAAGCAAAAGTAACTCTTTTAAGCGGCGAAAAAACCGTGCGCTCCTTTTCGGGCGATCTGCTTTTTACCGATTACGGCATAAGCGGAAACAGCGTATTTTCGCTTTCGGCTTATCTTAAGGGCGTAAAAAATCCCGCCGTAAAAATAGAATTTTTACCCGACAGAAGTTACGAAAAACTGTGTTCGGAACTCATTGAAAAAGCAAAAATCTGCGGCGAGCCTTCATGCGAAAATCTGCTTATATCCGTATTGCCGACCCGTCTTGCGCAAACGATTATAACCGAATGCGGCTTGAAACCAAGCGATAAAGCGACCAAAGAAAACGCCTTAAAAATAGCGCGTTGCATTAAGAACTTCACGTTAAAAGCGGAAGGTACGGCAGGTTTCGGCGCGGCTCAGGTCACTGCGGGCGGAATCGATTGCAAAGACGTTGATTTTGCCACTATGGAGAGCAAACTCGCAAGCGGCTTGTATATTGTAGGCGAAGCGTTGAATGTAGACGGCGACTGCGGCGGATATAATCTGCAGTGGGCGTATACGTCGGCTGCGGTATGCGCAAACGCGATATTATCGACCGAACAAAAGCCGCGCGATATTAAAAAATGAAAAAAATAGATAACATAAAACTTGCCGTCGGCGAAAGCGAAGATAATCTTATCTCAAAAGCGGCAAAAATAGCGAAAATAAAGGTCGGAAGCGTTAAAACTTTCAGAATACTCCGCAAATCGTTAGACGCGCGAGACAAGAACGCGATGTTTTACACATATAATGTTGAAATTTCGGAGTATGAAGAGAAAGAACAACCAAGAAAATACCCTTCTGCGCGCGGCGAAGTCGCTGTGATCGGGGCGGGGCCTTGCGGATTGTTCTGCGCGCTGTATCTTGCCCGTTGCGGAATGAAACCCGTTGTTTTCGAACGCGGTTTGCCTGTTGACGAGCGCAAAAAACTGACCGACGATTTTTCTTCGGGCGGAAAACTTAACCCCGAATGCAACATTCAGTTCGGCGAAGGCGGAGCGGGCGCGTTTTCGGACGGAAAACTCAACACCCAGGTCAACAACGGGCTTGTAAAGCAGGTGCTTGAAGACTTTGCCGGGTTCGGCGCGCCGCAAGAAATAGTCTATCTTTCGGGACCGCATATCGGAAGCGATAAACTTCCGTCGGTTATAAAAAACATTCGTAAAGAGATAATCGCGCTCGGCGGCGAGTTTGTGTTCGGCGCAAAAGTAAGCGATTTTACTATAGAAAACGGCGAAATAAGGTCTATAAAATACGTTAAAGACGGAACGGAATTCGAAAGAATGTTTTCGGACGTCGTTCTCGCAATAGGTCACAGTTCGCGCGATACGTTCGAAAAACTCAATAAACTCGGCGTTCAGATGGAGAAAAAAGCGTTTGCTGTGGGCTTTAGGATAGAGCATCTGCAAAGCGATATAAGCCGCTCGCAGTACGGCGAAAAATTCAGTCTTTTGCCGCCCGCAACGTACAAGCTTGCAAGTCACGCGGGCGAACGCGACGTTTTCACTTTCTGCATGTGCCCGGGCGGTTACGTTATGGCGGCTTCGAGTGAAGTCGGTTGCCTTACCGTGAACGGAATGAGCGAATATAAGCGTGACGGCGTAAACGCAAACAGCGCGATAGTCTGTCGGGTAGACGAGCGTGATTTTATCGGCGACGACGCGCTCGGCGGAGTACGTTTTCAGCGTGAAGCCGAAAGAAGGGCATACAATCTCGGCGGCGGCGATTATAAAGCCCCCGTGCAGCTTGTGCGCGACTATCTTGCGGGCAGACAATCGTCTTTTTTCGGATCGGTCAAGCCCACATATCCGCGCGGAGTGAGTTTTGCCCCGCTCGACGGCGTTTTCTGTGACAGTATCAATAAATCCATAAGGGCGGCTATAACCGATATGGGTAAAAAAATAAAGGGCTTTGACGACGGCGACGGCGTGCTTACCGCGGTGGAAAGCCGAACTTCGTCGCCCGTCCGTATCGTGCGCGATAAAACTTGTGAAAGCGTTAACGTAAGGGGCTTGTACCCTGCGGGCGAAGGCGCGGGGTATGCCGGCGGTATAACGAGCGCGGCGGCAGACGGAATACGCGTTGCTTTTGCGGTTGCCGAAAGGCATTCGACGGATAACCGAAACGCAGACAATGCGAAACAACATATATAAAAAATATATATAAGGAGAAGAAAGACGATGGTAATCGAATATTTCGGGCATTCGTGTTTTGAAATAACCGACGGCAAAAGAACGATTGTTTTCGACCCGTTCGGAAATATCGGATACGAACAGCCGCGGCTTACCGCCGATTATTGCGTTTGTTCGCACAAGCATTACGACCATTTTTCGGTCGGATACGTCGATTGTAAACAGATAATCACGGCTGAAAACTGCGAAGAATTTGATTTTCTTAAAGCGGTCTGTAATTTTCATGACGAATGCGGCGGCAAAAAGCGCGGCGCAAACACAGTGTTTATTTACAAGGCGACCGACGGAACGACCTTCTGCCATATGGGCGATACGGGCGAGAAAGTTAACGAAAAACTGCTCTTGGAAATCGGAAAGGTCGACGTTCTTGCCGTACCCGTCGGCGGAAACTACACCATAGACTACAAACAAGCCTTGGAATATTGCAGGGGAATAAAACCGAAAATAATAATTCCCATGCACTACAAAACGCGGCGCAGCGATATAGATATCGCGGGAAAAACAGATTTTCTTGCGGCGTTTAACAAAAAAGAAATAATTAAGGCGGACGGAAAAATCACGGTTACGGCAGATACTCTTTCCGCGATTGACGAAAATAACGAAACGATTGTCGATTTTTGCGACGACCGCTTCTGAAATATAAAGCAAACAAAACTTCAAAAAAATCAAAAAAATAAAAAGTTAAAAGGAGAGTAAAAAATGCTGTCTGGAGAACATATTTATACGCAGGAAGAACTCGATTCGTTAACCATACACGATCTTCGTATCGTACTCAGCAAGGTAGGGGGCGTTCCCAAACTTAAAAACAGACAAATGCTCGTTGATGAAATTACTAAAATTCAGAACGGCACTATGCAGCCTACAAGAACCAACAGGGGCAGAAAACCCAAGTTTATCAAAATGGAAGAGATGGAACTTGCTCACGTCAGAGAAGAACGCGAAAAAGCGGGTCTTCCCGTAGACGACGGTTATCAGTCGTACGGCGAACAAGGGTATCCCGTCCGCGAGAATTCGTATTACGGATCCCGTCCTTACGACAGCCGCATAATGCCTTCTGCCGGCTCGCGTTTCGGCGTCGCCGATAACGACGCAAAGCTCGGCAATACCGTCGCCGCGCAAGGCGTACTTGAAATTATGGACGGCGGTTACGGCTTTTTGCGTACTTACGACTGCCATTTCGATTATCCCGATTTTTACGTCGACCGTCAGGTTTTAAGAAGATACGGTCTTAAAACGGGCGACTACGTTATGGGTTATGCCATAAACAAGTTTGATAAAAGTTCGCTCAACGTACGCGACGTTACCAGCATAAACGGCATTCCCGTAAACGATTTTGTCCGTGGCAAATATTTCGACGATTATTCCGCCGTTTATCCGAATGAGCAGCTCGAACTTTCAAAGGGTAGCGACGATTACGCTCTCCGCGCGATCGATCTTGTGTCGCCCGTAGGTAAAGGTCAGCGCGGGCTTATAGTAGCTCCGCCCAAAACGGGTAAAACCACGCTGCTTAAAAAGATTGCGCACGCCATAGAGCAAAACTATCCCGAAGCATATCTTATCGTGCTTCTTATCGATGAAAGACCAGAAGAAGTCACCGATTTTGCAAGCGTCGTAAAACGCGGCGAAGTCGTTGCTTCCACGTTCGACGAATCGCCCGAAAAGCACGTCAAGTTTGCCGAAATCTATCTTGAACGCGCAAAACGCCTTGCCGAAAGCGGAAAGGACGTTGTCTTGCTGCTTGATTCCATAACAAAACTCACCAGAGCGTACAATAACACTATTCCGTCGTCGGGCAAAACTTTGTCGGGCGGGGTGGATCCGCAGGCACTTATCGCGCCCAAGAAATTTTTCGGCGCGGCAAGAAATCTGAAAGACGGCGCAAGCCTTACCGTTATTTCCACTGCGCTCGTAGAAACAGGCAGCCGTATGGATGACGTTATTTTCGAAGAGTTCAAAGGCACGGGCAATATGGAAATCGTTCTGTCGCGCCATCTGTCGGAACGCAGAATTTTCCCCGCGATCGACCTTTTCAAATCGGGTACGAGAAACGAAGAATATCTTTACGATAAAGATCAGGCGGAACAAATTTACAAACTCCGCAGATTCCTTGCCCGTCAGGACGCGCCCGCCGAAGCATTGCTCGAAATGGTTCAGAAGACGACCGATAACGACGATCTTTTGTCAAGACTGGACGCATGGATTAAAATGTTCGGTGACGAACAGTAATATACAGCCAATAAAAAAACAGTCGGCAGTCCGAAAAAGACTGTCGGCTGTTACTTAATTTTTCGTAAACGTTGCTTGCTTTTATGCAGGCGTAATAATGCGCATAGTAAATGCTGTTTTGCGCGGGCGGGCAGACGAAAAATTTTAATCGATTGCGCGGTCGGTTAAAGTAAGAAAATATTCGTAAAGTTTTATTCCGTCCGCGTTGCCGTTTTCAAACGGTCTTTCGGGGTGAAACTGAACGCCGAATATGCGACTGCGGGGCAGATACAACCCTTCGGTAACGCCGTCGGGGCTGACCGATAAAGCGCGCAGTCTTTTTCCCAAAACGTCGGTTTGCTGGCGGTGGCAGGAGTTAACTATAATGTTTTTTCCTAAAACGTCGCGCATAAAACCGCTGTTTATAATCGGGTGAAAAACGTCGTGCTTTTCGTTATAGTGCAGGTGTTTTTTCTCTATCGACTGCGCAAGTGTACCCGAAAAATACACGTTTAATATCTGTAAACCGCGGCAAACGCCCATGATCGGCGCATTTCTGCGTTCGAACAGTGCAATCAGATACTGTTCGTTAACGTCGCGCACAAGGTCGACCGAGCGGCAGTTTTTCTCTTTCGCGCTGTAAAAGCAGGGCGAAACGTCGCCGCCGCCCGCAAGCAAAAGTCCGTCGCAATCGCGCGCTTTTTGTATATCGGTCGATATAATCGCTTTTGCGCCCACTTTTTCGAGTGCGTTTTTATAATTTACGAAGGTATTTTCTTCGCCGTATATAAATATCTTTTTCATATTGTATGATACGGCGTTAACCTACAATAGGTTACAACAATTTTTTATATAAATAAGTTTACAACAGTAACTCACATAGGGGCAATCATGAAAATCGGACTTATAATAGCAATGGACAAAGAAATGACGGGTATTATGCGGGTGGTCAGCGAATCGGAAAGGTTGGTGCATAATTCCGCATACGAAGTATATCGCGCAAGATACGCCGATAAGACTTTATACATAATGCGCTCAGGCGTAGGCGAAATTGCCGCCGCCGCCGCGACGCAGTACCTTATAACCGCCTTTTCTGTGGATTTTATTTTGAACTTCGGAATATGCGGCAAACTCGGCGATAAAATGAAATTATTACAGACGGCGGTGGTTAAATCGGTCGTGCATTATCAATTCGACACGTCGGCTATAGATAACGTAGAAGCGGGCAAGTATTCCGAGTACGAAACAGTTTACATTCCCGCGCCCGAATATCCGCAAAAACTCGTTATGTCGCTCGACCCCGAAATCGTTACGGCGGTCTGCGCATCTGGTGATAAATTCATTGCCGAAGAAAGCGACAAAGCCGAACTGGTTAAAAAGTACGGCGCGGATATCTGCGAAATGGAGTCTGCCGGCGTGCTTCTGACGGCAAACCGCAACAACACTCCGTGCGTTATAATAAAGACCGTAAGCGACGATTGCTTGGCAATGGATTACGATCGTTTTTCTACGATTGCCGCCGAAAAGCATACCGAACTTATTGAAAAAATTCTTAAAAGTTTATAACGATGAGCGATAACAAAAATGGTTTTGTCCGCATAGTATGCGCGGGCGAAAAAAGCAGACTGTTCGTAAAAAAAGACGAAGATTACGTTATTGCAGCCGACGGCGGGCTTAAATATTGCCGCGAGGCAGGCATTGCTTACGACGCGGTAATCGGCGATTTCGATTCGCTGGGTTTTGTTCCGAGCGGCGAAAACGTTACTTTATTGCCCAAAGAAAAAGACGATACCGATACTCTTGCGGCGGTCAAAGCGGCTGAAGAACTCGGGTATAACAAGTTTTTTCTTTATTGCGCGGCGGGCGGAGAATGCGATCATACGCTTGCTAATATTTCGGTGCTTTGTCGGCTTGCAAAAAAGGGCAAATGCGCATATATGTACGACGGCGACCGCGTAATAACCATTATCTGTAACGAAAAACTGATTTTTTCTGCAAAGTGCAGCGGAAAACTTTCGGTTTTTTCTTACGGAGAACGCGCAAAAACAATAATTTCGGGCATGAAATACGAATACGACGGGGAAATAACTTACGATTATCCGCTGGGCTGCGGAAACGAATTTATCGGCAAAACCGCCGAAATTTCCGCCGAACAGCCGACCGTCGTGATATTTTCCGCCGATATTTTCGATAACGAGCAATTTGACAGAATAAAAAGGTGAATGACGATGAAATATAAAACCGATCTCGAAATAGCGCAAAGCTATAAAATGAAGCAGATAAAAAGTATTGCGAAAAAAGCGGATATTCCGTCCGATTATTTGTCGTGCTACGGAAAATATATCGCAAAAGTCGATCCCGCTTATGCGAAAGACTTAAAAGAAAAGGGTAAAGTCGTTCTGGTAACGGCAATTACGCCCACAAAGGCGGGCGAAGGCAAAACAACTATGACCATAGGTCTTGCGGACGGGCTTACGCTCGAAGGTAAAAACACGCTTGTCTGTCTGCGCGAACCGTCGCTCGGTCCCGTGTTCGGGGTGAAAGGCGGCGCGGCCGGCGGCGGTCGTTCGCAAATAGTGCCTATGGAAAACATAAATCTGCATTTTACGGGCGATATTCACGCCGTAGGGGCGGCAAACAATCTGCTCGCGGCGATGATAGATAACCACATTATGCAGGGCAACGCGCTAAAAATAGACGTTAACAATATTACATGGAAGCGTTGCGTGGATATGAACGACCGCCAACTTCGTTTTATTACGGACGGACAGGGCGGCGCGAAAAACGGCGTGGAGCGTAAAGACGGATTCGATATAACCGTCGCATCCGAAGTTATGGCTGTTTTGTGCCTTGCAACCGACATTGCCGACCTTAAAAAACGGCTTTCTTCCATTGTTATCGGCTATAATACCGACGGCAAGCCCGTAACCTGCGGCGAACTTAAAGCGGCGGGGGCTATGGCGGCTCTGCTTGTGGAAGCGATGAAACCCAATCTCGTGCAGACTTTAGGCGGCACGCCCGCGTTCGTTCACGGCGGACCGTTTGCCAATATCGCGCACGGATGTAATTCGGTGGCGGCAACAAAACTTGCGGTTAAAACGGCTGATTACGTCGTTACCGAAGCGGGATTCGGAGCAGATCTCGGCGCGGAAAAATTCTTCGATATAAAGTGCAGAAAGAGCGGGATTACTCCGTCATGCTGCGTGGTCGTTGCGACAGTACGCGCCCTTAAAATGCACGGGGGCGTTGCTTTCGACGATCTTAAAAAGGAAAACGTCGACGCGCTCGAAAAAGGATTGCCCAATCTTTTCCGACACGTTTCTAACGTTACAAAAGTATATAATCTGCCTTGCGTGGTCGCCGTAAATAGGTTTGTAAGCGATACAAAGGCCGAACTCGACTTAGTGGTCGATAAATGCGCGGAAATCGGAGTAAAAGCGGTTGTAGCCGACGTTTGGGCGAAAGGCGGCAAGGGTGCGAGAGAACTTGCCCGCGCCGTTATACAAGCGATAGATAACAACACGAAAACGTTTACCTGTTGCTACGATACGAACTCAGATATAAAGAGTAAAATAGAAAGCGTAGTCAGAAACGTTTATCATGGCGACGGCGCGGATTATACCGAAGAAGCCGGAAAGGGAATAGCCGCCGCCGAGCGCGACGGATTCAAAAATCTGCCCGTGTGCATTGCCAAAACGCAGTACAGTTTTTCGGACGATCCGTCAAAACTGTGCGCTCCGTCGGGTTTCCGCGTTACGGTAAAGCGCGTTAAGGTTAGCGCGGGCGCGGGCTTTATAGTGGTCTATCTCGGCGATATTCTGACGATGCCGGGGCTCCCCGTTCATCCCGCAGCGGAAAATATCGACGTTGACGAAAACGGGAAAATTTACGGGCTGTTTTAATTTTTACGGCAAGCGGACGGGCCGAGAAGATTAAAATCGAAAGTAAACAAAAAGGGGAAATGAAATGTATATCTGGTCGGGAATAATTGTGGAAGGGCAGTTGAACGAAGTTAAAGCCAAGGCGATCGCAGCCGAAAAAAAGATCGGAGTTCCAACATTGTTTGACTTTCCGCAGCACGTTTCGGTGAAGATTTCTTTTTACGTTCCCGAAGAAAAATATCGGGACGCGATAGATTTTCTTACCGATTATTATTCGAAACTTATCCCGTTTTCTATACCGGTTAAAACCGTCGAACAAGACGGAATAATAGTGTGGGTAAGAATGGACAAGTGCAAAGAACTGATTAAAATTCAGAACGACATGAACCGTCTTTTAGGTAAAAAATTCGGCGTTACCATTCACGAATACGATACCGATTTCAAGTTCCATTCCACGCTTTTTATAGGCAACGAAGAAACGGCGAAAGAGTTTTATGAAGAAGTAAAAACGGCAAAAGTTCCCGCAATGCTTAAAGCGGAAAAAGCGGGTATAGCCGTATCGGAAAAAGGCAAAACAAACGATTTCAAAATAATAAAAACAATCGACTTCAGTAATTGCGTTAAACATAATAACTTGTAAAATCGCATATATAATGCGAAATTTTTAAGGTATTTACGTTTTACATAAAATCATATGGGAGAATAAAAAATGTCTAATTTGTGGCACGACGTATCTAAAGACAGAATTACCGCGGAAGACTTTCTGTGCGTAATAGAAATAAGCAAAGGCAGCAAGAAAAAGTACGAACTCGATAAGCAGACGGGCTACATAATTCTTGACAGAATACTGTACACGTCAACCCATTATCCCGCAAATTACGGATTTATTCCGAGAACGCTCGGCGACGACGGCGACCCGCTCGACGTGCTTTTATTGTGTTCGGAAGAACTCGACCCGCTCACCCTTTGCAGAGCGTATCCTATCGGCATGATCGCCATGATAGACAACGGCAGATTCGACGAAAAAATCATCGCCATTCCGTTCTCCGATCCGACCTACAATCACTATACCGACATATCGCAGTTGCCCGCTCACATATTCGAAGAGATGCGACATTTCTTCACGGTGTATAAAAATCTCGAAGGCATGCATACGGCAGTCGAACAGGTAAGCGGCAGGGATAAGGCGATAGAAACGATAAATTCCGCCATTGCCGAATACGAAAAATTTTTCGCAAACAACTGACTTAGTTGACATATCTTGCGCACGCGACTATAATTGAATTATTAAAAACGAACAGAGCCGATCCCGAATAATCGGAACGAAAAAAAACATGCAAGACTTTCAGACGCAAAAACAAATCGGCTGCTACCCGTTTGCGGGTTTTATAAATCGCGTCTTATAATTATTTTATGAAGGTCGGCGGCATCGCTTTTACGAAAAAGCGGTAAAGGGGTAACAATGCGCATAAAAAACGCTTTCAGAATACTGCTTTCCAACGTAAGCACTTTATATAAAATCGTACTTTACAGATTTATCTGTTTTGCGGTTTTCGCTCTTATAGGCTATTTTGCCGTGCTTTCCGACCTGCGCCCGCTTATTTATGCGCAGGAAACGCTTGCGCTGCGTGACGCGATAGTAAGCCTTTTGCAACGATTTTTATCCGGCAACGGTCTTGAAACCGAGCTTTTGCGTCCCGCTTTCGATGCATTTGCAAAAATGATTATCGCCGAACGCCAAAATCTTATCTGGGTTGTATCCGAAACCGGACTTATGATAGTCGTATTGCGCTTTGTGTGCGAGTGCGGCGATTACGCTTTCGCAACCTTACTCGACGGGTTTATGTCGTCTATGAATAAACCGTTGTTTTTGCCGACATTTTTTTCTACGCCCGGGAAAACAGCCCTATACGCGTTTATATCAACCGTGCTTAATCTTGCTGCGGACTGCGTTATTTTTACGGCCGCAATAGGTATATCCGTTTACACGTTGTCGTATATTTCGATATTTGCGATAATCATTTCGGCGGCGGTGCTTGTATTCGGTCTGTCGCTTAAACATACTTTGCTTTCGGCATTTTTGCCTAACATCGTTTGCGGTAAAAAGAGCGTAGGGCGGGCGTTTATAACTACCGTTCCGAGCGAAAGAAATTTTTCGACTCTTCTCGGCGGTTACTCGTTCATGTTGCTGCTGTTTTTCTACATTAACTTGTCGTTCGGAATGTTCACGCTATATATCGGGCTTATCGTTTCGGTGCCGCTTACTTCGCTGTATTTCACGGCTATACGGCTTGTGGATTACTACATGATGAACGGCAGAAGTTACTATGTCGATTACGAAACCGTTGTTTCGCCCAGAGAAAAGCGCAAAAACGCAGACTTACTGACCTATCTGTAATATGATTTTTCTGCCGGGGATGTCAGTATCCCCGGTTAAAAAATAATCGGGGTTAAATCGCTAAGGTTCAGCCCCCGAACAATAACGAAACTTTTTATATCAGGAGATGATGTTTTTATGGAGTATATGTTTCAGGTTATACTATCCAAAAACGAAGACGCTTACGCATTGTTTTCCGCACTCAGAAAGAACGGAATAAAAGGCGTGGTTCTTCCCGCACAAAGCCTTAAATCGGCTCTGCTCGACAATAAAGACGAGCATATTCCCGCATTCACGGGGTTAAGGCACGTTGTCGAGTATCCGCACGATTCCAATTATGTGGTTACTTGCATAATACACGAAGAAAGGCTTGAAGAAGTTAAGAAAATCGTCAGAAGCGTAACCGATGAAATCAAGCACAAAGTGGGCATTATGTTTGCTGTGCCGTTGGTATTTGCGGAGGGAATCGACTGAGATGAATACAATACTTTGCCTTGCGGTCGCTATGGCTATCGGGCTTGCTTTTACCCGCTTGGCTAAACTGATAAATCTGCCTAACGTAACGGCATATCTCGTTGCGGGGCTTGCAATGCACTATCTCGTAAAACTTGCCGGCGTAACTTCGTTCGATAATCTCGATATAATTAACGACGTCGCGCTCGGCTTTATTGCGTTTTCGATAGGTTCGTCGTTCAAACTCAAACACATTAAAGAAATAGGAAAAAGCGTAGTCGTTATAACCGTATGTCAGGCGCTGTTTACCGCGCTGGTTGTAGACCTTGCGCTTATAGGACTGGCTCTTCTCGGTCAGATGCATATATCTACAGCTATCTGCCTTGGCGCGATCGCTACGGCAACGGCCCCTGCGGCAACGCTTATGGTTGTTCGTCAGTATAAGGCGCGCGGCATAGTGACAGACACTCTTCTTCCGGTAGTCGCGTTCGACGACGCAATCGGGCTTATGGTGTTTGCCATATCACTCGCTCTTGCAAAAACTTTCGCGAGCGGCAACCCGATCAACGTAATGGATATTCTCGTAATTCCTTTGCTCGAAATAGTCGCTTCGCTCGGCATCGGCGCGCTTATCGGAACCATTCTTGCTTTTGTGGCAAAAGTGTTCAAATCGCGCGCGAACAGGATTTCGCTCTGCGTAGTCGCTGTGTTTGCGGGCGTAGGGCTGAGTAACGTGTTCGGCGAAGGGTTCCAGCTTTCCGACCTGCTTACGTGTATGGCTATCGGCGTTATGTACGTCAATATCAATAAAGAAAGCGGCGCGATTATGGATATTATGGACAGATGGACGGCTCCGCTGTTCATGCTCTTCTTCATAATCTCGGGTTCCGAACTCGACCTTACCATTATTCCGAGCGTAGGGCTTGTAGGCGTGGTGTATATAGTTGTTCGTTCGCTCGGCAAATACTTCGGCGCAAGAATCGGCGCAAGGCTTGTCCGCGCGGATCACAACGTTCAGAAATATCTCGGCTTGACGCTTTTACCGCAAGCGGGCGTAGCAATCGGTATGGCGCAGAAAGTCGCGCTTACTCCCGAACTCAAATCGGCGGGTTTAAGCACTATAATAGTAACCGTAACGCTTTGCGCGACGCTCGTTTACGAGATAGTCGGACCGTTGATTACCAAATGGGCGCTCGAACGTGCGGGTGAAATCGAAATACCGAAAAAACACAAAAAGGACGATACGCCCGCAGGCGAAGCCGCGTAATTTCAAGGCTGTCCGTGCATTATAAAGTCAACCACGATAAAGTTAACAACCGATACAGGAGAAAAGATGTATAAATTCAAACCGGATTTTTATGCCGACGTCCGTACGGAAGAGCGTTTTACGACGACCATCGCGTATGTGAACGGCAGTAAACAGGAAGCGAAAGAGCGTGAAGAAAAGCGCGCGTTCATACGCGTATTCGACGGTAAAATGTGGTTTTACGCTTCGACTACCGATTTAGAAAACGTGCAGACCGAGCTTGACAAACTGTACGCTATGGCAAAAAGCAATAAAAAGATTTTGTCTAACAGGATAGTGCGCAAGTACGAAGTCAACACCGACGTAAAAATGACTTTCGGCCCCGTTTCGGTTAAAAACGTATCTTTCAAAGAAAAGGAAGAATTGCTCCTTTCTTATCTTAAAGAAGTCGAAAAATTCAAAGGCGCAATGCCGTCGGGCAGGTATGTAGACAGAAACTCGGTTTACGAATTCAGTTCGTCTAAAGGCGCGTACGTTAAGTACGACTATCAGACCTGCGGCATAGTTTTATCTACCACGTTCGTTACCGAAAACGATTATTTTCAGGCGCGTTATCAGCAGGGTGAAACCGAGTTTGAAAAACTGCTCGGCAAAAAAGCCGCGGTAAAGCGCGCGTTCGAAGAACAAAAAAATTACGCGAACGAAGCAAAAGAAGTAAAGCCCGGAAATTACACGGTTATACTTTCGCCCGAAGCTGCGGGAGTTTTCGCGCACGAGTCGTTCGGGCATAAGTCCGAAGCCGATTTCATGCTTGCCGACGAAGGTATCGCCAAAGAATGGACTATCGGAAAAACGGTCGCTTCGCCGCTGCTTTCCATTGTGGACTGCGGCAAAGAAAAAGGTTGCGGCTATTGTCCGTATGATGACGAAGGCACGCACGCGCGCAAAAACTATCTTATAAAAAACGGCGTTCTGACGGGCAGACTGCATGACGGCGAAACCGCGGCTTACCTTAAAGAAAAACTTACCGGTAACGCGCGCGCCGTCGATTGCGGCTACGAGCCTATCGTTCGTATGACCACCACTTACATAGAAAGGGGGGGTTACACCAAAGACGGACTTTTCGCGGGTGTAAAACACGGCTATTTTATAAAGAGCATTAACCACGGTTCGGGTATGAGCAAGTTTACGATCGCGCCCCACGTCGCTTACGAAATCGTAGACGGCAAGATCGGCGCGCCCGCAAAAATCAGCGTAATCAGCGGCGACGTGTTTACGACTCTGGGACTTATAGACGGCTTATCCGATAAAGTAGAATTATTAAGTTTCGTAACGGGCGGTTGCGGAAAAATGGAGCAGTCGGGGCTTCCCGTAGGCTTCGGCGGGCCGTACGTCCGCGTTTCGCAGATGTTCGTTCAGTGAGTTTTTGCAGGTGAAACATGAATAAAGAAGTTATTATAAAAAAGAGTTCGGTAGAAACGCTCAATATCGTCGGAGGTAAGGTTAATTCCGTCAGATTTACCGACGAAACGCAGAACTCCGTGCGCGTTTACGAAAACGGAATGATCGGGGTGGCGGGCGCGCTCGGCTCCTGCGATTATAAAGAACTTGAAAAGGCTGCGGAAGAAAAACTAAAAACGCAGGGCGTTCCTTACGCGTACATCCCCGGCAAAAAGATCGAAAAAGAAATAATCCGCCGCAAAGCGTACGACAGCCAGAAACTGCTTAAAGCGGGCAAAAGCCTTATGAATAAAGCGGTGGCGGTCTGCCCGCGGTTCAATATTGCGGGGAAAATGGAATACGGCGAATATTCGGGAGTTTACAGAAATTCAGAAGGCAGCGTTTTAGGCTACGAAGGCTCTTCTGTGTCGGTCGGTCTGCAACTTAAAGATAAAGATTCGTCAAACATTATGGACGCGTTTTATTCGGCGACTTTCCCCCTTTACGGAAAGACTGCGGCAGATTCGATTGTTTCCGACCTTAAAATGTTCCATGATGCGTATTTTGCCGAAAAGAAGAAAATTAAAAGCGGCGAATATACCGTTATCGTCGATAAGTTCGATATTTTAGGCTTGCTTATTAAAGATTTCGTTGCCGAAAACTACGTCGGCGGCGGTTCGATTCTCAGCGGCAAACTTAACGAAAAAGTTTTCAGCGAAAATTTATCGGTGTTTATAGACCGTAACCCGTCTACCAATTACGACGTTGCTTTTTACGACGGCGAAGGCACCGTTATGCCAAACTTCAGAACGCCGCTTATCAAAAACGGGGTAGTTAAAAATATGCTCGCCAACAAAAACGCAGCTAAAACTTACGGACTGCCGCAAAGCGGAACGAGTATGGCGGCTTACGACGGAGTTCCTTCTATAGGCGTTCAGGGCTTATACGTTCAGCCTGCCGAAATCACGCTTGCAGAACTCACCGCCGAAAAGCCCGCAATTTATATTTCGGTAACTTCGGGCGGGGATATGACTACCGACGGCGTTGTCGGGCTTCCCGTAATGCTTGCGTTTCTGGTCGAAAAGGGCAAAATCACGGGGCGCGTTTCCGAGTTCAACGCCAACGGCAACATTTTCGATATCCTGGGTAAGGATTTCGTCGGCGTTACCAAAGACAACGTTTTCAAAGCCGAAAAAGACGGTATGATCGTCACAAAAATGAACTTGCTTGTCGATTGATAAGTCTGTTTTGGTCGGCGCAAGGCTAATAAAATAACCGCAACTCGGATATTTTTTGCGGCAACCATTCAATAAAACATAAAACAAACAAAAAGGCTCACGGATATATTTCCATGAGTCTTTTTTATGCTGTTCACTAAACGGTTTGCGCTATTATTATTTCTAAAACCGCTTGTTTTTTGTTTTATTTTTTGTTATTATAGTATCGGTGATGAAAAAGTCTATCATTCTTTCTTGTTTTTTGTTATACTCGGCTGTATTTTATAAAAAGGAGATACAGTCCAATGGGGTAGCTTTCAAAATAAAAAGCATTGAATAATATATTTTAAGGGAGTAAAAATTTATGAAAAGAACAATTTCAATTATTCTGGTTCTTTTTTCTGTAATGATTGTTTTTTCCGCATGTAGTGGAAAGGTGAGTAATTATACGATAGACGAGCATATTTTCAGAATTACTAAAAGAATAAAATTGTCCGATAGCAAGTGGGGGTTTCCCGACGGCGAAACTTACGAAAGTTTTGAAGTCTATCCCATATATAATCAGAATGAAGAGTTAAAATTCTTCATGGTAGAATTTGAACCTTATAGTTTTAGATTTATTCACGTACGTAATGAACCGCCGTTTTTGATATCTTTCATTTATCCTAATAAAAGCATGTATGTCGTATCGCAGGATATCTATAATAGAGATAATCCTTGGGTTCGTTATATTGCAAATGAAAATGGTTCTGATCTTTCTCAAATAGTTCCTTTTCTTCCAAGTGGCAAAAGGGGCGAACTAATCCTTGACAAATACGGAGAAATTGTCACATACGATAAAAGCCCTTTTTATGTTTCGAAAAATATGGAAGAAAAGAAGTATCTATTAAAAACCGACTGTTCGTATGAATACATTTGTGCCATAAAAAAGGACGGAAAGTTTCTTAATTTAATCAGCGGAGAAACGATAGATTATGCCGAAACGTATAATTCGAAACAAAACGCCACTTTGCTCGTCAGATTCATTGCTGACAGACGATCTGATTTATAAAAAAAGGGGTAGATTTTTTATGAGAGTATTAAAGAATAAGTTAAGTGTGATAATTATTGTTGCTATACTTTTTTCTTTATATATGTTTTTTGTTGAACTGAAAACAGATATATCGAGTGTGTATGCGTCAGGACAAGAAAATGGTGAATTGGCGGAATTTGGTTGTGCAGAAAATAAGAATGATATCGCTTTAACTAACGGTGATGGAAAAAGTAGCAATCCTATTCTGATTGAAGGAATAAATAATAAAGATGACCCGCTAATAGTTGGGGCAAGAAGCGATCTTATCGATGAAAAATATATTCCGAATGCTAATTATTTCTTACTTAATCCCCATCATCATACAAATTATGGAGACGATAATCCATTAGGCTCATGTACGACCGTTGCTATTCAGATGTTATTAGGATATCACAATTACTACTCTGATAGACGTATTATTCCGGCGTCATTTTTAGCGGGTGATTACGGAGATATTTATTATGATCCTTATTTTAATAGGGTGAGAGTCAAGAATCAAGGCTGTGATAGAATTGGGGCAGGTGACGGAGTGTATGACGAAATTTTCGACAGAACTTTTATGGCGAGTGTTCCCGGTATTGGACAGTTGATTTCTTCGGTTACGGACGGAGCGAGAAGTTTTATAAATGCGTTTGCCGATGACGAAATAAAAGATAATATTTCACTTGTTAACGAAGATTTTTCGGCAGAACAAGCGCGAATGTATATAGATAACGGTAATCCTATTGTGTTAGGGGTGAATCGATTATTCGAAGGAAACATGCATGTTGTTATCGCATATGGCTATGCAAAACTGGATGGCGTAGATGGTTTTCTGGTTCATTATGGTTGGGGCGAAGACGGGACAATGGTTTGGATGCCTTCTGATATGTTTGGATATCAAGTCAGGATGGATGTAGTGCATGAGCATAATTTTAGAGATAACCTGACAATGCTTAATTTTTATACTCGCGAATTAGTATGTACTGAATGCGGATATAAAAAGCCAGATATGCTATATAATTTAGTTGGCGAAACAATAACGGGTGTTAAATATCCTATTTCGGAGAATTTATTTATACGTGAGTCCATTGAACTTTACAATGCTGATACTGCGCTGTTTGAAATAAATTCGATAACGGCTATAGGTAATTCGGCTTTTTTCAATCAAACACAACTTCCTTTGGTATCTCTGCCTTTTTACGTTACGAATATCGGTGCAAATGCATTTGCAGGGTGTATAAGTTTAGAGACCGTATATTTCGAAAAGAACCTTACGTCGATAGGGAACGGTACCTTCGCGGATTGTTCTTCATTGGCTTATTTCTCTATTTCTAAAAATATTGAAGAAATAGGCGCAGGCGCATTTGCGGGCTGCAGTAATTTGAATATTAGTGTTGATGCCGCCAACGCAAATTATACTGCGCAAGGCAATATTTTATATAACAAATCTATGACGGAAATTATAGGCTCGGGTAAAATCGCAGCAAATATAACTATTCCCGATACAGTCGTAAAAATAGGCGAGTCTGCATTCAAAGGCAATTCTAATCTGCAAAGGGCAGATATTTACGGAACGCCCGCGATAGGAGCGTCGGCTTTTGCTGAATGTTCAAACTTAAACAGCGTATATTTTTATTCGTATAATACGCCGCAACCGGGTGCGAATGCTTTCGTCGGTAATACTTTCACTCTTTATGTTCCGCATAGTAAAATAAATGAATACAATTTAATATTTTCTGCATATACGGGGAGTATAGATTCAATTCCTATTATAGTAACTTTGAAAATCGACGGTGCCGTATATCAAACGTTAAATACATATTATGGTGCAATTATTTCGACAAATCCGTATAAGGCGGGGCATACTTTCGATTATTGGGTTGATGCCGCAGGAAACATCTATAATAATGGCGGCGTTTGGGATAGTACAGTAAATTTGACCGTAGAAGCGCGCTGGACTGCGGGACAGTATTATATCAACTTTTCCGGCTACGGCAGCGAAAATCTGCAGTCAAAATCCGTTACCTACGGTCAACCGATCGGCGAGTTGCCTGTGGTTGCAAAGCGTGGTAACACATTCAACGGCTGGAAAGACGAACACGGCGTATTTTATACCGCCGACTATATCTGGCAAAGGACAAGCAATCTGTTGCTTATATCCGATTTTACGCCTAATAACTACGCCATAACATTCGACGGTAATGGCGGAACGGTGAGCGGCTCTGTGCAAATGACCGTTGAATATGGCACTGTAATACAAAGCTTATTAACGGCGACAAAAGACGGGTTTATTTTTGTCGGGTGGAATACTCACTCCGACGGTTCGGGTGAAGCCATAAGCACGCCTTTCACTTATGAATATACCGAAGATATCACTTTATATGCGCAGTTTACGGGGAATAATTATTCGCTTACTTTCGATAAACAGGGCGGAATCGACGGTTCTGACGGTGTAGACGTAGTTTATTATCAAGCGATGCCCGCTGCTACTGCTCCCGGCAGAACGGGTTACGATTTTGGCGGCTACTATTCTCTGCCAAACGGCGAAGGTACACAATATTATGACAAAAATATGAACAGTACGCACGTTTGGGATTGCGCCGATTCTGCAACTTTATATGCGCAGTGGACTGCAAAAACATATAATGTATATCTGAACGCGCGTTATCCGGGCGGTACCAATAGCATATTTGTTTCCAAGTCTAAATCGGATATTATTTATATAGAATATTACGCAACCGAAGACGCCGCTGTTACCTTTCGTACAACCCATACAATTGGCGATCCGTATTTAATTTTATATGATGAAAACTATAAAAAACTCGAATCTAATGATGATTGGCTCGGTGACAGAGATTCAAAAATAACTTTTAATGTAGTAAGCGGTGTAAAATATTTTGTAGGTTTCTGCGCATGTTCTGATGTTACCACAAAAGGGTATGTGCACATTTTTAAGACTATTACAGTAACTTACGACAGTCCTATGCCTACTTCCGCTGTTCCCGTTCAAAAAGGATATACGTTCGAAGGATATTACGCAAGTGAGAATGGAAACGGCACAAAGTATTATAATGCCGATATGAGCAGTTCAAACGTATGGAACATTGCACAGTCTGCTACTACTTTATATGCAAATTGGACGGCACTTGATTATACCGTTGTATTAAGTAAAGACGGAGAATTGAGCGGAACCGACAGTGTAAAAGTTAATTATATGGCTCCTATGCCGCAAGCCACCGCGCCTTCAAGAGCATATTATAATTTTATGGGTTACTATTCCGAACCTGACGGTAAGGGAAAGCAATATTACAATTCTCAAATGAATAGTGTTTCAAATTGGGATATCGCAGAAGATAGAACGATTTATGCATATTGGCAAGGGCATGAGTTTACCATTTATTTAGATGCTCAAGGCGGATATGGCGGTGATTCTTCCGTTACCGTGTGCTACGGTGACGATATGCCGCAGGCTTCTGCGCCTTTGCGTATAAATTATATTTTTATCGGATATTTTTCCGGTGAAAACGGTATCGGTACAAAATACTATGACGGTATCGATATGGTCAGCGTACATAAGTGGGATATTCCAAATGAAGCAACTCTCTACGCGTGCTGGAAAGGCATAACTTACAATATCACCTATGAAAATCTTACGTTTAGGGGACAAACTGCACGAATATGGACTGATATAGCCTTAAACGAACAAAGCCTTAACACATATGAGTTTGGAACAGGGTTGGATATATCTCATGTATTCGCAAATTGGGCTACAAGTAGCCCAAATATGCCGCAATTGATTTTTTTGGGCTGGTATACAAACACGAATTTTACAACTAAAGTAACCGAGATTACAAGAAGTGATGCAGGGAATAAAACTCTTTATGCAAAATGGCGTTATGATTATAACCGTAGTGGACGAAGCGGCTCATATACAATTACTGATAAAGACCCTTATACGGAAGAGTATTTTGATAGGGCATGGTTCGGTATGAAATCCAATAATTTATATCAGGAATTAAAGGATATAGGTATAAAATATGTCTATATAGAATTCAAATTGCAGATTCGTGAAATCGACGACGGTTATCAGGAAGTATTGATTTATAAAAATACATCGCCTACGAACAATCCTATATGGTCTGTTACGGATATAGAGCATGAACCGGGAAAAGTAGGTAAAACGGCTAAATACTATATATGGCATTGTACATTCAGTATAGATATGCTTAAAGATTGTGATTTTCTTTATATCAGATATGGTGCGCATGGTAAAAATGCTGATACATGGGTAACTGATAGGGCATATATGGATATAATGTATACAACATCTACAAGTTCTGATGAAGATATAGAAGAGTTTTATTGGGATTATTTAACAGAAGTAAAAGATGAAGATTGTATTCCGCTGGAAGATGCAAGCCAATCATACTGATTGATATTTGTTAAAAATTCTTAACCTCACCTTAACACAATCAAACCAAGCCTTCGCCTTTTGGAGTAAATTCCCCCGACGAGACGGGGGAAATGTCGCTTTAGCGGCAAAAGGGACGCGGCCGCCGAGTAGACGCGGGGGACCGCTTGCGGTGGATGCGGACTAAAAACCAAATCTTTCCGCACGGCAAATTTTTATCACTATGGTAAGTATTAGGTCATCCTGAGCGTAGCCGAAGGATCCAGGCGTTTGCGCCGCACATTCTAATAATCGGTAACTACAAAAAATAGCGTAAGCCACGAAAAACGGTTTACGCTATTATTTTTTCAAAAACTACTTGTTTTTTGTTTTATAATTTGTTAATATAGTAATAGAGAAGCACACCTATACTTACGATAATTTCAATAATATCGTTAAAAAGGTAGGTAACGGCAAAACTTATGAATATTCATATTGGTTTGGTGCTATAACAAGGTTAAAATGCATAACCGAAGACGGCGTAGCGGGTGAAGTGTTTGCTTATGACGATTCAGAAAATATACTGAATTACAAATCTGCAACGCAAAACTTGTTCTGGACTCGCGGTAATATGTTGCAAAGCGGTTCGGTTAAGCAAGGCGTGTCTTTTGCATACAAATACGGTGCAGATAACTTACGTTACAGCAAGACCGTTAACGGCGTAGAAACAGTTTATTATTGGGATAACGGCACTCTTATAGGCGAAAAAACGGGTAATAATTATACTCAATATCTTTACGACTCAAGCGGTATAATCGGCATGTTATATAACGGTTCATACTATGTTTTCGAAAAGAATCTTTTCGGCGATATTTTGCGTGCCTATAATGCAAACGGTTCTGAAGTCGCAAGATTTTTGTATGATTCCTACGGTAACTTGGTAAGCAGTAGCGGTACTATGGCAGATAAGGTCAATTTCAGGTACCGCGGTTATTATTACGATGCCGAAACCGACTTCTATTATCTGCACACAAGGTATTACTCGCCGGAAATCTGCAGATTTATCAGTGCAGATCAACCCGAATTAGTTCCAACGTTAAGTCAAACTCTCGGTCAACTTAACCTTTTTGCTTACTGCAACAACAACCCGATCATGTACACCGATCCGGATGGAAAGGCGGTCGGAGCTGCTTTGTTTTGGGGAGCGTTAATCGGCTTAATAGTTGGGGGTGCATCATATGTCGGGTCAGAAGTAATTTCATATGCGCTCACGGGCGAATGGGATTGGTC
>CAKQXZ010000022.1 GCA_934292955.1 uncultured Clostridia bacterium | reverse complement strand
GCGTTCGATTACGAAGAATACAAGAAAAACGGCTTCAAAGTAAATAAACTCGGCGATTACGACCTTGTTCTGGAGGATAAACCCGAATAATTATGGCAGAAACGCTTTCCGATACGATAAAATCCGATACCGTAAAATTGGATAAACGCGGCTCGGGCGTTCTGATGGTCGCGCACAGAGGTCTTTCGGGGCTTGAAACCGAGAACACGCAGTGCGCTTTCGTCGTCGCCGCAAACAGAAGTTATTACGGAATAGAAACGGACGTCCACGTTACCAAGGACGGCAGGTACGTAATCAGTCACGACGGTAATTTAAGCCGTGTTTTCGGAAAAAATATCGAAATCAAGGATTATTTATACGAAGATCTGCGTAAAGTGAGAAAGACCGAAAACGGCGCCGCAATAGAATATATGTCTGTTCCGTCGCTTGAAGAATATTTCGACGTTTGTCGGCGTTACGGCAAAAAGAGCGTTCTCGAACTCAAGGTGGAATACACCGACGAGCAACTTAAAGAGATTATACAAATCGCGAAGAACGCGGGGCAGTTTGAAAACGTTATTTTCATTTCGTTTTTCGTCGGCAATATGATTCGGTTAAGAAAAATTCTGCCCGATCACCCCCTGCAACTTCTTACCGGGGAGATAAATCCCGAAGTGATAGATATTTGCGAAAAGAATTCGCTCGCGCTCGATGTGAGTTATCCCTCTTTGAACGAGGAAAACGTTGCGGAACTTAAACGCCGCGGAATCAAAATCAACTGCTGGACGGTGAACGATCGCGCCGACGCCGAAAAACTTATTTCGCTTGGCGTGGATTTTATCACTACCAATATTCTTGAATAACGACAAAATCTCATAATCAGTAATTTAACAGCCCGCGATTTCGCTATACGGCGAAATCGCGGGCATCTTTTTAAGTCCGCAAGCCTGTGAAAGTCTGTTTTGAGCGGAAAAATCTGCTTCAGGCGTTGACAAATTGTCCGCCGAGAAGTACAATATATATATTGAAAACAGATAATCGTCGAATTTTCCGCGACGGCGCGATACGGAGAACGGAGAAGCGTTCGTTTTATTTTTACCGGCATATGGCTTACCGAATTTTAAAAATGCGAATTTAAAAAATGCGAATTTTAAAAGGGCGAATCCGGGAAGAACAAATAGTGAAAACGCCGCTATATGTTGATTAACAGCGAATTTTTAAAAATCGGGAAATAATCCGACGACTATCTGAAAACCATACGACGAGAGAAATTTAAAGGAGAAAAACGATGAAAAAGATATTTATATCGGGAAGCCTTAATATGGACCTGACGATAAAAAGTCCGTATATGCCGGAAGAGGGCGAAACGATAACGGGCAGCGATTTTATGACAAACGGCGGAGGCAAGGGCGCGAATCAGGCTACCGCCGCGGCGAAACTCGGCGGCAACGTGTTTATGTGCGGAGCGGTGGGAAAAGACGGTTTCGGCGAAACCCTCTTGAACAATCTTAAAACAGCGGGCGTAAACACCGATTTCATATCGGAAGAGAACGGCGTTTCCACGGGCATAGCGGTTATAATCGTCGCGAACGGAAACAACAGAATAATTCTCGATAAGGGCGCGAACGCAACGCTCACCGTCGAAAAAACCGCTAAGTTTTTAGAAAACGCAAGCGCCGGCGATATATTCCTTACTCAACTCGAAAATCCGATCGACGTGATAGGCGAGAGCCTTAAAATCGCAAAGGGTAAGGGTTTGTTCACGATTCTGAATCCCGCCCCGGCGAACAAGGATATAATTCCGTATCTCGGCTACGTCGATCTGATAACTCCCAACGAAACCGAAATGGAACTTCTGGGCGGAAAAGAGGAGTTGTTCAAAGTCGGGATAAAAAAGATAGTGACCACATTAGGCTCCGAGGGTTACGAAATAGCGGATGCAGACGGCGCGAAAGTTTATCCGTGCTTAAAGGTGCGCGCGATAGACACGACAGCCGCGGGAGATACGCTTTGCGGCGGACTTGCGGTGGGGCTTGCCGAGGGCAGAAGTTTAGAGGAGGCGGCTGCGTTCGGAAGTAAAGCGGCGTCAATCGCCTGCACTCGTCGCGGCGCGGCTCAATCCGTTCCTACGAGGGAAGAAACGGATAACTACAAAGCGTAAGCGTAACGCATAATGCATAATGAAACCGGTAACGCGAATCGTAATGAACCGTTGACGCGGCTCTCTGTGAACGAATGCGAATCGCAATGAACTGCCGAAATTACAGAAAAAACTTCGCACAGAAAAAACTCCGCATCGATTTGCGGAGTTTTCTTTAGTTTTTTGTCCATTTTGTTTTTCCTCTTGTTTTTAATTGTCTTACTTGTTTTTGCAAATATACCCTGTAGAAAGCGGTCTATCAAAATACCCCGCATATTGCAATGAATAATCATTTTCATTAAAGCGGTATAGCATCAGCGGTATTTTACCTTTCCAATCGAACATCCACTCCGGCGGCTTGTATGAAGAACAAACAAATAGTTCATTATCGAAAACAAATAAGGGACCAATGTTAATTTTTTGCGAGTTTTGTTTCGAATCTGTATTCTCATCCCACATTTTCAATATTTTATTAAACGCATTGCTTTGAGATTTAAAATAATCAACCGTTATTTCAATTGTTTGATCATCGATTTGAATAGTGTATCCATCGAACCCTTGTTCTTCGTTTTTTGAATCGCTAATATAAAGAGTTACCCCTCTTAAACTCACAGTAGCGGGCAATTGCATTCCTGCAATTCTCAAACTGCCATCTTCTTGCTTGTTTGAAATGTAATAACCTTCATATTCCAATTCAATTGAATTCATATATTTTTTCATGTGTTTTTCATTCGAATTTGCGCATCCGGAAAAACTTATGATTATCACAAAACACAACAAAATACCGATTATTTTCTTCTTCAATTCTTATTCCTCCTTTAGTTTTTTATCCACTTTGCGTATAATTTCGTTTCTTGATAAATTTCTTGTCCTTGATCATCAACCTGCGCCTGCGGTAAAGCGTCTGTTTCAAAATCCCACTTGTTTATACAATCACTTTCTTTGTACCACCCGTCAAAAGCGTATTCGTCGCGTTCGGGAATCGGTGGAATACAAAGTCTCCGTGTCAGCCCTATAAGTCGCATGCGAAACCGTTTCATTCCAAACGCTTGAAGATGATAAATAATTTCCGCAAGTTTGCCCCGTACTTTCATCTACTCTTAGCCAACCCTTAATGTGTTTGCCGGCTATTGTTTCCGTCGGCAATTTTATAGTTTCTCCCCAATAGAACGTTGCGGTTTTGTTTATATCTTCAAAATACACTTCCGTCGATATAGCCGACAACACATCTCGTTGCGAATACCAATTGTTGCTTGACGTTAAAGAGTCTATCAATCTTTTTCTGCACTTGAACTTAAACGTATCGGGTAATGCATGGAATGAATACTTCCCGACATCGGGCAATATATCATTGTAATAAATTATTTCTTCCAGATTTGCGCAGTCAACAAACGCGTTGTTATCTATATCAATTATTTTATTCGGTAAGTATATTTTTTCGATATTATCATTACAACAAAACGCGTTTGAAGCAATTCTGGTTACTCCCGACGGAAAATCGCTTGCTTCCAATACGCTCGCCGTACCTTTATATTTATACAACACCTTGCCTAAAGTTATAAAATCTTGCGTTCCGAGCATTATCTGTGTGTCGTCTAAAGCAAACGGTCCGACATATTCGATATTAGACGCATTGTCAAACCCGGATAATTTTGTACACCCCGCGAAAGCATACGAATCAATAGTAATAACGTTGCCTAAATTTATGGTATCTAAGTTATTCTCGCCCATAAATGCAAATTGCGAAATATGCCTTATTGCCACATTCGATACGCTTGACGGTATAGTGAAACTTGTGTCATCTTTTCCTACCGGATATTGCATAAGCCAGCCGTCAGAATTATATAACGCGCCGTTACTGCTAAAATACATCGAATTACCGGTTACCGATATATTTTTTAATCCCGCGATGTTGGAAAATGCCACGTCGCCTATATAATAGATATTCGCGCCAAGAAAAATCTCCGTAAATCCGGTACCGTAAAAAGCGTAGCAATCTATGAATTTAACACTGCTTGGCATATTAAGCGTTTCTGCAGCGGACGAATTAAATTTTTTTAAATTTGTACATCCCGAGAAAGCCCCGTAACCTATCTTCTCCAGTTGAGGTTGTCCGGTTCCCGCAAACGTAATCGTCGTTAAGTTTTCAAGTCCGGCAAAAGCATAAGCTGATATTTTTTTGATTGTCTTCGGCAATACAATTTCAGTAATATTAGTTTCCCCGTCGAACGCATGCGCGGCGATTTCCGTAACAGTCTTCCCGCCAATAGTTTCAGGGATATAGAATGTAGATCCGGAATATTCTCCGTTATACCTAACAAAAGTTAAAGTATTATCATCGTTTTCAATTGTGACATAATTTGTGTCACCCCCCAAATCCAAAACGCTTATCCACTTTGCGTATAATTTCGTTTCTTGGTAAATTTCTTGTCCTTGATCATCAACCTGCGCCTGCGGTAAAGCGTCTGTTTCAAAATCCCACTTGTTTATACAATCACTTTCTTTATACCATCCGTCAAAAGCATATCCATCTCTTTCGGGAATCGGCGGAATATATTCGATCTTTTCTCCGTATTTATAATTATCTATCCAATAATATCCGTTATTAGGGGCTTGCTCGTAATTATAATAATATGATATGTTTGCAGCAATCCCTTCTGATCTTCTATTGTATTCAACATTGTAATTTGTGTAATAATAAATATAATGGTGGCGGTTATCTTGCAATCTCACATCGTTAGACACATAGAACACTTCTATACAATCCTTTACATATTGAAAAAAAGCATCGTACTCTACACTCACCGTTGGAACAACAAACATTTTCTTTATGTTGTCGCTTTGTACGCCGGAATACTTCTTATCGCCGAATTTTTCTCCTATTTTTTTTGTTGTATAATCGCTAGCACTTAACGCAATAACCGCTTTGCCATCTATTTTTTCTGGAACAATCAGATATTCTTGCTCTCGTCCCTTATTGGTTAATCCTAAAATAGAAACTTTATTAGAGTCGTAACCAACGGTATAGATGAAATAATCGCTCTCGTATAAACGTAATCCACAGCCTGTAAGTGGAAATAAAACAATAAAGCACAAAATCATGCTCAATAATTGAATTCCTTTTTTCATTTTTTATTTCTCCTTATTATCAAGATTTTATCATACCGTACGGCGAAAGTCAATATTCAATTACAAAATTTCTTTTCGGGTAGGGTAATTATCGAATTAAAAAAGAAAAAAATAAAAATCGATATAAAAACGCTTGCCAAACGACGAAAAAATGTGTAAAATATCGTGGTAAAGTGGGTTTGTCGGGCGCGGCAGAGTAATCGGCCGTCGTTTTGGCAAGAAATATTGGGGTGTCGCCAAGCGGTAAGGCTACGGACTCTGACTCCGTCATCCGGGAGTTCAAATCTCTCCACCCCAGCCAAATAAAAGAACAGGCTTCTGCCTGTTCTTTTTATTTTACTTGCAAAGCGGTTAAAGAGAGATTTGAACTAAGAGCGACGCCGCCAGGCGGAAAAACAGTCCTGCGGACTGTTTTTAGCGATGACCGAAGATATTTGCAAAGCATCGGCTTAAATTTCAGAATTTGCTTTGCAAATATCAAGAGGAAAATCTCTCCACCCCAGCCAGAAACAAAGAAAACAGTCGCATATGTTTATGCGGCTGCTTTTCTTTATGCCCTCGTTGAGGGCGGGAGTTTTCCTCCCGGAACGTTAAAAAATTCCTTTTCAACTGTCCGGGAGTGACGCGTTTTGCCAAAAATATATAATTTTTTGTCGAGCAAAACGCTATTCCGTCGCTTCGCTCCTTACAAATCTCTCCACCCCAGCCACCAAAATCTCAGGTTTCACCTGAGATTTTTTGCTTTTACGGCGTGCTTAGCAAATGCCGTAAACGGCTGAATCTTCCCCAAAATGGGGAAAATTTTGGGGAAAGTTTTCGGCGTGAATTTTTGCTTTTTGAACTCGTTTCTAATTGATTTTACTGATAAAATTTTTTTTGTTTTTTTAATTTTGCTTTCCGCTTGGGGAAAGTTTTATCTGTAATTTACCTTTTCGGCTTCTTTCAGTTGGAATTCGTCGGAATAATGGGTGTAAACCGTTGTGGTTATCGTTCCGCTTAAAGAATGTCCCGCCCATATACTCACTACTTCGCTTTGAACTCCGCATTCTTTGCATCTCGTAATAAAAGTGTGTCGTAATTCGTGCGGGTGGTGATTAGAAAAAAGCCTTTTCATTCTCGTCGCTACCGTATTTAAGTTGGCGTTTTTTGCTTTTTCAAAGTCGATATACGGAATAACTTTTTTTGCCGCGGGCGTAAACGGAATTTTTCTTAAAACTACGTTTTGACCAAGCCGTTCTTTACTTGTTTCACACTCAAGCCAGTTATCGTCGATTATCCGTAAACTTTTTAGTTCGGATTTTCTTAAGCCGAAAAATAAAAGCACGAGTAAAGCGTCTGTCCCTTCCACGTCCTTATGTGTCAGGCAATATTTTACGAGCCGTTCTTCTTCGTCCTTTGTGAGTGCTTGTCCCGATTTGCATTGGTAACTGGGTAAAACGACTTTTCTCATAGGCGAAGTGATATCGTAGTCCTCGGCAGCCATATCAAAAATGCAGTTAAGCATAAGGGCGAGTTTTTCCGCCTTCCTGTGTTTGCCTTCTTTAATAATTCCGAACAGGTAAGTCTGCAAATCCGATCTCGTTATATCGCTTAAAGTACGCTTTGTAAAAATCGGGGCTAAATCTACGCGATAAGACCTTTCGTATTCTTTAAAAGTAGACGGTTTCGTCGTTTGTTCTTTGATTTTAAGCCATTCTTCGGCGTAATCGGTAAATAAAACTTTATCGGCGGTTTTAACTTCCTTAATCTGTTGTTGCGAGGTTTCGTCTGAACGGTCGTAATAAGAGGTGAGTCTGTCCATAAAGCGTTTGCGCATAGTTTCAAAATCTCTTCCCGATGCTTCGATATACATATTTTTACGTCGTATACGGGCTTCGTAATAACCGTTGCTTGTTATTCGGTAATTTACTATGTAATTGTTTGCTATAAAAATCTTTTTAATATAATTCGGCATAGCCTTAATCTCCTGTTTTGTAAATTTAAAACCTGATTTCGAGCCTTTGTCGAAAGTTTCCCTGTTTTCCCTTTTGCGAACTAATTCGTTCATAACGTTTTTTATTGACGAAAGTTGTCCGCATAATGCCGAAAGAACGTCGTCTTCGGCGGCTACGGTGTTACAATTTAATCTCTTATAATTCAAATCTCCTTATTTTTAATTGTGTGCAAATATGATGTTCTTTTTCTGCTCGGCGTTGTACCTTTTTCACAGATTCCTCCTTTAAAATTTTTAATACGGGCTGTCGTCGAAATATTTTTCGTCGTAGGCGTCGCCCTGTTCGCGGTTATAACGACTGATTTGTTCTTGCGCGGTATTCTTTATGAGCGAAGTGCTTTTGCCGCGTACTGCTCCGTATAACGATGATATACGATTATAAAAATCTTCCTGCAATTCCGAATACGCGGTAAGTCCGCCGCGTCGTTTCCAGAACGCCGAATGAGATAAAATCGGTGTTTTGCGATTTATTCTCAAACGATATACAGGTTCTCCGTGTTCGTCAGTCTTTTGTAAACGTGCGCCGTATTCGTTTTTCTCGTTGCCCATAACTTTTTCTTGCCATATTTCGGTAACGGGCAAGTAATATACGAAAAGATTTCGCCTGTTCGGCTGAAAAATCTTTACAGCGCAAATAATGTTCTTATCCGTTTGCATATAGCCGATTTTTTGAGCGGCGTATTCGTAACATTTTTCAAAATAAGCAAGTATTTCATTCTTCGATTGAAATCCGTCCCAAAACTCTTTGTTGCCGCCGAATTGTAAACACTCTAAAACCTTGTTGTTTTTTCGCTTGTTGTAGCGGGCGTGTAATCGGTTTAACGTTTCGTTCCACGCTTCGGTCGTCGAACCGTTTAATCGCTTTTTATAATCGACGTCGTAAAGTTCTTCGCAAGTTGCGAGATAATCGTCCACGGTTTGCAGTTCGTTTTCTCTATGCAAAAGGACAGAGATCGTCGCGTGTTTTTCTCTCGGTAATTTCCACGGCGCGATTTCGTCTTTATCAAGCGATACGTTTCGTTTGTTCCAATAATAATTATTCATTTTTTTCACCTCCATTGCCTTCATTCGGCTAAAAATTTTAACGCAGAAAAAAATCGACCTTTGTTGTAAAGGTCGATTTACGCGTTTTCTACTACTAAGCCACGAGAACGCCGAAAATATTACAAAAGTCTAAAATTATTTTTTGTAATACTTATAAAAATTTGTCAGCCGTTTGTTGCGCCAATTTGCGACGAACGGATAAAGTCTTTCGGTTAAAAATTCATACGGCGTAACGTGCAGTCGATTAGTTATTTTTTCAAGCGTATAATATAAGCCGCTATAAAATTTACCACTCGACTTAAAACCTGCCGCTTGCCTTAATTTGCTTTCGTTTGTCAGCCTGGCGAATACCGCGCCGATAATTTCGGGTTTATTTTTGTAGTATTCGTTATAATGATTGTGTTCGCTTTTGGTAGCCGAATCGAGATATTTTTCAATATCCGAAAGCATCGTTTCGTTGTTAAAAAGATAGTATTTAAGAGTATAACGGCACAATTCACCTACGCTGTAAAAACTATAAAGAAAAGGCAATAAATCCTGCCATATAGAGCGGATAACAAACTCTGTTTCTACGTCGAGATAATTCGGAAGTTCGCCTTTATCCATAAAGTTTTCCCAATAATATGAAACGATTTCGTCGGGAGAAGCGTTTTTAATAAATTCGTTTTCTATTTTAAAATTTATCCGTTTAATCGCGGAGGAAACGTAACCTTGCGTTACGCCCGTTTTTTCGGCAATTTCCGCCTGCGTGTATCCGTTTCGGTATAAGGTTATTATGGATTGCTCTTTTTCATTCAATGCCGCATTACGCAGATTGTTTTCGTCTGTGGCTTGTTCTAAAATCTCTTCTAACGTAGCGTCGTCGGATATGCGTTTTTGCTGTTGTTTGACGGAAAGCCTATCTTCATTCGCGCTCGGCATTGTAGAGGAGTGACGGGTAAATTTATGAGTGTTATTATATTCGAGCCTGTCAAGTTTAAGCAATGCTCCCCATTCACTTTCGGAAACTTCGGTAACGATATAATAATTATCTCCATATTGTTCGTTGGCTTCTTCTTTAAACAAACATGGATAATAATACTTATATTTTCCTTCCGTTTTAGCGGGGATCTTCTTTTTATTAAAATGGTACGCTAATTTATCCATAACAATATTTTATCACGTTAAATATGACAGGCTTAGTCAGTATTTATTAAAATATATAATTGAACGTTTTAAAGCGATCAATCTTTGAGGCAACCGATAGGAACGACTAATACACCGTCTTCACGCTTATATCCGTATTGTGTCCCGGTTACGACCATTTTGAGTGTCGGTAAAGGAATAGGGCATTGTTTTTCGGTTTCGTTTTTCTCTTTAATGAGCCGCTCTATTTCCAAAAGGTGTTTTGCTCCGTCATCTATTTCTTTTGCGCCTAATTTTATTTCAATTAAAGCGTATCGACCGTCTTCTAAATGTAAAACGCAATCGGCTTCCAAGCCGTATCTGTCTCTGTAATAAGAAATTCGCCCGTTACTTGCGGAAGAATAGATTTTTAAATCTCTTATTACTAAAGATTCAAATAAAAAACCTAACGTTTTAAAGTCGGTATTAAAATATTCGGGCGTTATTCCCAGAGCGGCGACGGCAAGCGACGGATCGATTAAATTACGTTTTACGGACGAGCGTATTGCGGTTTTGGATCTTATTGCGGGACACCACGCGTCGATATCTTCTATTATATATAATTTTTTTAAGGCGTTTATATAGTCGTTTATAGTAACGGTGGAAACGTCGCAGGCACTTTGTACGTCGGCTTCGATAGTTTTCTTTTCCGCCGTCGTGCATACGTTTCTTGCGTAAGACTTTAAAATCGTTTCCGCCCATAGAGCATTTCTTGAAATTCCGTCGATATTAGAAATGTCTACGTTGCAGGTTTGCCAAAATAAATCTTTCGCAATAGCCAATTTTGCCCTGTCGGTTTTATTTATAAAACACCGCGGCCAGCCTCCGCGACAAATTGCAAAGATTAAATCGTCGATAGTTAAATCGGATATACAGCCGTCTTTTAATGCTTCGGGGTTGTCAAATAATGATTTTATAGAGACCGTTCCGTTAGATTCTTTGCTTTCATATAAACTCATAGGATACATTTTGAGCGTGGAAATACGGAGAGTTCCCGTGTGAGGCGTCGTAACCGTTTGAGATGAAGATCCCGTCAATAAATACAAACCGTTTTTTTGCTCGTCGTCGACGGATTTTCTTATTGCTCCCCAAATTTTGGGTGCATCCTGCCATTCGTCAAACAGTCGAGGCTTTTCACCGATCAGTAATTTCGACGGCACGTTATCCGCGACCGAAAGATATTTCTCTCTGTTATCTTCATCCTGAAATTCTACTACGCTTTTGGCTTTTTGTTTGGCGGTGGTGGTTTTTCCGCAGCCTTTCGGTCCGACTATCAAAGTCGCTCCAAAGGCTTCCATTTTCAAGTCGAGCAGTTCGTCTGCTATTCTTTTTTTATATTCCATATTTTTCACCTCGATAATATTGTATACGAAAGCATAGAAAAAGTCAAGTTTAATTTATATATTTGCGGCATTTTATTTTAGTAATTTGCGGTATGTGGGTTGTATTATTTGCGATACAATTATTAGGATAAAAAATAATTCGTTGCGTTATTTGTTATAAAAAAACAATGCCTAAGCAGGATAAGGCGAATGCAACGAGGGGCATTTCGCGATAAAATCAGCCGCCGCGGGAATTTCCCGCGGCGGCTGACAAGTCGGAAACCGACTTTCAATATAATTGAGCAAATAAAAATTTTTATCCTAAAAATAAAAAGTCAATCTGAAAGCGACCATTTTGTGTTTTTACTGTGCTATAATAAAGGCACAAAAGACGAAAGCAGTTTCTACATATATATAAATCTCAACTATTTACTGTCGTACCGGTTTCTCTTCGTCTTTACGGTACGGCGGAACAATACGGAATTGCTATTATTGCTATTATTAAGGAGAAAATCATGAATAAAATTATATGTCCAAAATGCGGAGAAGAATTTGAATTGACTGACGCCGATTATTTATCTATAGTCGACCAGGTAAAAACCGAAGAAATTACCAAAGCGGTAAATGAAAAAGAAGAGTCGATGAAAATCGTTATGAAAGCGGATATCGAAAAACAAATGGCGAATAAAGAGTTGGAAATCGAAAAATTAAACTCTAAAATCCGCGAATACGAGTTAAATCAACGAAACGCAATCGATGAAGCCGTGCAAAAAAAGAACGAAAAAATATCGTTGCTCGAACTTGAATTGGCGGTTAAAAATGCCGAAACGCAAAACCAGATAGATAAAGCCGTGTTGATTAAAGAAAACGAGATAAGCCGGCTTAAAGCGGAAAGAGAATCTGAAAAAAATCTGATGAAAGACAGAGAGCGTCAGATGCAGGAACAAATCGACTTCTATAAAGACCTGAAAACGAGAATGTCAACGAAAATGGTCGGCGAAACGCTCGAACAGCATTGTCAGGCGGAATTTAACAAAATTCGGATGGCGGGGTTTAAAAACGCTTATTTTGAAAAAGATAACGATGCGTCTTCCGGGAGTAAAGGCGACTATATTTTCAGAGATTTTTCGGACGACGGACAGGAATTTGTTTCCATAATGTTCGAGATGAAAAACGAGTGCGATACGACTGCGACGAAACACAAAAACGAAGACTTCTTAAAGGAGTTGGATAAAGACAGACGTGAGAAGAAGTGCGAATATGCGGTTTTGGTATCGCTGCTCGAAACAGACAGCGAATTCTACAACGCCGGTATCGTAGATATGTCTTACAAATATCCCAAAACGTACGTTATACGTCCTCAGTTCTTTATTCCGCTTATTACGCTTATCCGTAACGAGGCGATGAATTCGCTTGAGTATAAAAAACAATTGGCGTTAATACAGAATCAAAATATCGATATAACGCACTTTGAAGAAAATCTTGCCGATTTTCAGAATAAATTTGCTAACAACTATCGTATAGCAAGCGATAAATTCAAGAACGCAATCGACGAAATAGACAAAACGATCGATCACCTGCAAAAGGTAAAAGACGGACTTTTGGGTTCGGAAAGGCAACTCAGAATCGCGAACGATAAGGCGCAGGATTTATCCATAAAGAAACTTACCAAAGATAATCCCACGATGAGACAAAAATTTGAAGATCTTAAAAACAAAGGAGAATAAACATGAAAAATATTAAGGAAATAACGGAAAAAGTTCACGGAGCAATCGGAGCAAACACTTTTATGCTGCATTTTGAAGCGGATCTTAACGATATTCCGCCGTTTATGTGCAGTCCGTTCAACGACGGATGGGTATGGTCGGAATCTCTCGAAGATCTTAAAGCCTATGTTTTTGAGATTATCGTGGCGGACTATCTTATAAACGACGCGATGGCGTTCGGCGAATATACGAACGTCGGAGATAAAGAATTCGATTTTATCGAAGCATGCAAGGTGTATAAAAGCGTAAAGAACGCCTATAAAGACAGGATTCTGGCAGTCGAAACGTTAGAAAAAATATACGCCGAAGATAATGCCGGTAATTACGGAGATTTCGTTAAAATGCTTTACGACATAGAAACGTCGTCGCAAAACGCCGGGCTCGCTTTTGAATTCACGAGTTTTTCTACGCCGCTCGAAGCAAGGCATTGCGGGAAGTTGTCGTCGGATACGTTTGACGAAAAAGACCTCGGAGCGAACTTCAATTAAACGGCAAATATCGGAAAATGATTAAAACGATTGAAAAATTTTCGCTGATATGGTATTATTATAAAAATAAGAGCGCGAGGTGGCAATATGCATATCGGAATCGATAAAATCGAAGACGTGAAAAAATATATCGACGAAAATTACGTCGAAAGTCCGTTCGACGACGTGTTGCAGGCGGCAACCGTACGTTTTTGCCAAAACTTTAACGATACGTCGGCGATACAATACGTTACGTGCAGCGAAGAGTCGGTAAAAAAATATCTCGGGAACGTTTCGTCTACCTGGCAGCAATCGGTTTTTTCGATCATAGACAAAAAATACGAGTCTAATCCTGCCGAATGGAAGGATTCGAAAGTCTATAAACGGGCGATGATAACGAAACAGACTTTTTCTAAAATCCGGAACGAAACAAACTATCACCCGGATAAAGAAACGGCGGTAAAAATGTGTTTCGGTTTAAAACTCAATATCGACGAAACAGTTGACTTATTGGCTAAAGCGGGATACACTTTGTCGATGTCGATCAAGCAGGATCTTATCATCAGATATTTTATCGAGCATAAGGCTTACGACGTTATAGACTTAAATAATATGTTCTACAGTTTCAAATTGCCATATTATAAAACCTGAAATTCAATCGTTGAAAAGGTCGCTTTTAATGCGACCTTTTTCTTTTTTCAAAATGTTATAATACAATCACAAAACCAAAAAGGAGATTACATTCATGAAAAAAGATTTAACAAGAATGATTTTCGTTCTAGATAAAAGCGGCTCTATGAGCGGACTTGAAAAAGACACGATCGGAGGGTTCAATTCGCTTATCGAAAAGCAACGGAAAGAATCCGGAGAGGCAAGGGTAACGACGGTACTTTTCAACGATAGAGTTGCGTTCGTTCACGATAACGCCGACATAAGAGACGTACCGCTGCTTACAAGCAAAGAATACTACGTTTGCGGTTGTACCGCAATGCTCGACGCTATCGGGTCGGTAATAAAAAAAGCCGAGGCCGACGATGCGACGACGAGCGAGAACGAAAAAGCGGAAAAGACCGTGGTTATAATCACTACCGACGGTATGGAAAATTCAAGCAAAGAATTTTCTTACGAGAACGTCCGAAAACTTATCGACGCGAAAAAAGAAGACGGCTGGGAATTTATCTTTCTCGGAGCGAATATCGACGTCGAATCGGAAGCGTCGAAACTCGGTATAGATAAAGACAATTCCGTAACTTACCGATGCGATTCGCAGGGGGTGGAAACGAATTACGAATGTCTTGACATGGCTATGAAAGAAATAAGACAATACAAGACTCTTTCGGCGCGGTGGAAAGACGGAATAACCGATCGCAATAGCAAGAAAAAATAAACCGGGAAACGGATAATCGTCGCATATAGGCGGTTATCCGTTAAAAAATGTATAAAATTTGCGGTTTTCGCTTTATATGAAAACGAAAATATGCTATAATTAAAACCACAAGAAGAAGTAAAAGGGGCGAGCGGATTATGCCGATTCAGATAGATGCAACGAAAAAAGGCGCGATAGCCAATTTTATAAGAGAAAAAACCGAAGCGGGAGCGACGATATATATCCCGTCGAGAATATTTACAATATTCGCTCTGAACGAACTTAAAGACGTTTTACTGAAAACGAACAGGGTAAAATTTTTATTCACCGAGCCGGCATTTATAAAAAAAGTAACGGCGGATGCGAAAAAAGTAAAAGAGTTTACTCTTGCCATGAGCGGAAGAGAAAAAAACGTTTCGGAATTCGGATTGGAAATAACTCTTAAAAACAGTCTTAACCAAAATAACGTCGCGAATCAATGCTATCTTATTCTTAGTGAAAAATTCGACGTCAAATCGGTTACCGAAGATCATTTTTTCAATAATAACTGCGTACTTATCGATAACGTTACTGGTGACAGTTATGTTATCAACAGTACAAATTTCGAGTTTTCGATGCCTGGACTTGGATATATAAACGAAGCGAAGTTCAATTTCTCCGTCGCGCTTGACGATAAAGATTCCGTTTCGGGATACAAGAAAATGTTCGACGAAGCATGGGGAGATAAATCTTTTACCGAAGACGTAAAAAGCGAACTCCTTAAGCACATTTCGAATATTTACAAAGAAAACTCGCCCGAACTCGTGTATTACGTAACTTTATATAATCTTTTCAGCGAGAAACTGATCCACGAAGACGATTATGCAAGCATAAAAGAATCCACGGGGATAACTCACTCAAAAATATGGGGTATGTTATATAACTTTCAACAGGATGCGGTAGTCGGCGCGGTACATAAAATACAAAAGTACGACGGGTGTATAATTGCGGATTCGGTAGGCTTGGGTAAAACGTTCGAAGCGTTGGCGGTGATTAAATATTACGAACTCAGAAACGAGCGCGTACTGGTGCTTTGCCCCAAAAAATTGAGAAATAACTGGACGGGCTTTAAGCAGAATACCGTAACCAATCCGCTTGTGGACGATAAATTCAGATACGACGTGCTGAACCATACCGACCTTTCGAGATTAAAAGGGATGTCGGGCGATATAGACCTGACGAAAATAAACTGGGGTAATTACGATCTTGTCGTAATAGACGAATCGCACGCTTTCAGAAACAAACCGTCGAGTAACGACCGCGTTACGAGATATTCTCGTCTGATGGAATCGATTATAAAATCAGGCGTAAAGACGAAAGTTTTGTTGTTATCCGCAACTCCCGTCAATAACAGATTGTCCGACCTGAAAAATCAGATAAGTATAATTACTGCCGATACCGACGACGCGCTTGAAAAGAAAGGAAAAAATATCGTGTCGATAGATTCTACTTTACGAATCGCACAGGGTGCGTTTAACGCGTGGGCAAAAAAAGACGCAAAAGAAAAGACTACCGACGAATTGCTTAACAGTCTGAGTATGGATTTTTTCGATTTGCTCGACACATATACGATTGCCCGAAGCAGAAAACACATTCAAAAATATTACGATACCGAAGCGATAGGTAAATTTCCCGAAAGATTAAAACCGATTTCGGTAAACGTCGGAGCCGATCTGACGGGTAAATTCCCTAAGATTTCCGAAATGAACGAGCAGATACTTATGCTGCATCTGGCGATATATTCTCCGCTTATGTATGTCTTGCCTAAAAAGGCCGACGAGTATAGAGAAAAATATAAAACTCTTGTCAAAGACGGCAAGAGCGTATTCAATCAACTCGACCGTGAAAAGAACCTTGTAAATTTAATGCGCATAAATATTCTTAAACGTCTTGAATCGGGCGTTAATTCGTTCGGATTGACGGTTACGAGGATATTGGAACAAGTCAATAAGTATCTCGATATGATAGACAATTCGGGGACGGATGAGGCATATGAACCGGGTTGGGACGATGATGACGACGACGAACTCACCCCTGTTATAGACGAAGAAATGGAAATCGGCGGAAAAATAAAAGTAAAACTCGCCGATATGGATCTGATAAAATTCAAGCAGGATCTGACGGAAGACAGAGAAAAACTCGCATATCTGAAAGAAGAAGCCGACCTTATCAATCCCGAAACGGATGCGAAACTCGAAGAGTTAAAACACCGGATAACGCTTAAAATCAAGAACCCGATAAACGAAGACAATAAAAAGGTAATCGTGTTTTCGGCGTTTTCGGACACAGCAAAATATTTATACGATAATATTGCCGGCTGGGCTTTGGATAAATTCGGCATATATTCGGGTATAGTTACGGGTTCGTCGGTTGTGGCAAGTAACCTTAAATGCGTAAATAATTCGTTCGATTCCGTACTCGCATATTTTTCGCCCGTTTCGAATCATTTCAAGACGGATAAAGAAATAGATATACTTTTTGCAACGGACTGCATCAGCGAAGGTCAGAACTTGCAGGACTGCGACTACCTTATAAACTATGATATACACTGGAACCCTGTAAGAATAATTCAGAGATTCGGGCGTATCGACCGTATCGGCTCGAAAAACGATAAAATTCAACTTGTCAATTTCTGGCCGAGTATGGATCTCGACGAGTATATCAAACTCGAAAACAGGGTTAAAAGCAGAATGGTTATGGTTGACGTTACCGCAACCGGCGAAGACGATTTGCTTAACGTCGGCAGTAAAGATCTCGAATACCGCGCAGATCAGTTGAAACAACTTCAGAACGAAGTTGTCGACCTCGACGATCTGAAGGGCGGAATTTCACTTACGGATTTTACGCTTTCGGATTACGTGCTTGCGCTTTCCAAATTCAATAAGGAACACCCCGCAATGCTTGAAAAATATCTCACGGGCATATATGCGGTTACGGATATTCCCGAAGAGATGAAAGATTCTTGTTGCCCCGGCGTAATTTTCTGCCTTAAACAGACGAAATACACCGAGAAAGAAAAGAACAGTTCGTCTATTCATCCGTATTATCTTGTGTACGTCAAAGAAAACGGTGAAATTCTCGTTAAATATACTAACCCCAAAATCGTTCTCGATTTATATAAAGGTCTGTGCGCAAACAATAAAGAAGTTTTGTCGGAACTCGTGGATATTTTCAACGAAGAAACCGACCGCGCGACAAATATGAGCAAATATACGAAGTTGCTTGAAAAAGTCGTAAACGATATCAAAGGTATCGTGGAAAAGAAAGGCATAGAGTCGCTTTTCGGTTTCGGGCAGAGTTCGTTGCTGACCGATAAGGTATCGGGCGTGAACGATTTTGAACTGATAACTTTTTTGGTGGTTAAATGATGGACGTAATCGAATATCTGAATATTCCGGAAAAAGGGAAAACGAACGTAAAAATCGCAGTAAAGCAGATATGCGAAAATTTAAGCGCAGATGCAAAAACGAAACGTGTAATAGAAAAATCGGTTGCTTCGTTTTACGTTAAAGGCGTACTTAATGCCGACGTAACGGGAATATGGGGCGTAGATAACGACGATTATTTATACGCGGAAATTCTTATCTGCCGCGTTACGCTTAAAACCGACGCTCTTTTGTCGCAGGCGAACGAATTGCTGAACGCCGTATTTCAGAATCCCGTAATTATCGTTTACGATTATGACGGAAGGTATGCAATAGGTTGCGCCGCGAAAAGAAAAAATAAGGCAGAAAAAAACAAAAGCGTTATCGAAAAATTTTATCTGACCGATACTTTCGTCGTCGACGATTTGCATAAACGATTACTTTCTGAAATTACTTATGACAAGCGTAACTTAAAAGATTTTTACGATAACGTCTGCAATATATGTCTGGCGGAACAATACGTTAAACTGACAGGGCGAATTCCGGAAGCAATTGATGAAACAATAAAAGCGAAATCCGCGGCGATAAGGCGATTAACAGCGCAAAAGAGAGAACTTGAAAGAGATTATAATCAAGCGGATTCCATGCAGGAGAAAATGGATATACACATGAAAATAAAACACATAGAAAAACAATTGGGGGATATTGGATGAGCAAAAATGAAATAATAGAGTTTATCAATAAGTATATGCCGGGGGATATTTTTATCGACGAAGATACAACTTCGACTGAATGGGCTAATACGGAAAATATCATTACGAGCATCCAACCGAGTGAAAGTCCGGACGGGTATGCTATAATTGATGGGAAATATTATATTGCCGAACACTTCTGCTATGATGCATCGAAAGTATCAAGTGGGCACGGAAGCCAACTGATGAAGAAAATGATTCCGGATAAAAACAATTTACCAAAATCAAATTATGAACATAGTGAAATCGATACAGACAGTTCGCTAACCTATCTGTTTAGTAATTTAATAAAAAACTTTGAAAATCACGCTATGAAGTTTGAAACTTACAAGCAAAATGAAAGATTTCAAAGACTGAACTATGGGGGTTGTTTTTTCTTTATTGAAGACAATACGATTTTCGGAGAAATAAATACAGACACGGAACGTATTTTTGATATAATAAGCACAAAAGATTTTATTGACGTTTGGAAAAAATATCCTTATATTGATTATATTGTTTTAGGTGGGAATTGTTGCGGTACAAATTATTGTCGAATATTTTCCAGCAAACACTGCGACAATGAATACCCTACTTTGGAATCGTTAAAAGATAAAGTTCTGATTATGAACAAAGCGCAAATAATAAAAAGAAAAGGTGAAATACAATGGAAAAAATGAGCGGTGAATCGATGAATTTGTTGAATGAAAATATCGAAAAATTGAAGGCATTATTCCCCGAGATTGTTACTGACGGGAAAATCGATTTCGATATGCTTAAAACTTTGCTCGGCGAAGAAGTTGACGCAAGCAACGAAAAATATTCTTTCAATTGGGTAGGCAAAAGAAACTGCATAAAATTTGCGCAGACGCCGTCCACGGGTACGCTTATACCTTGCAAAGAAAAATCGGTCGACTTTGATAATACGCAGAATATTTATATCGAGGGCGATAACGTTGAAGCGTTAAAACTTTTGCAAAAAACGCATTTCGGCAAAATCAAAATGATTTATATCGACCCGCCGTATAATACCGGTAATGATTTTGTTTATCACGACGATTATAAGGACAGTATTGAAAACTACAAAAAAATTACCGGTCAGCAGGCAACCGCTAACCCCGAAACCAACGGCAGATTCCATACCGATTGGCTCAATATGATGTACCCGCGACTTAAACTTGCAAAAGATTTGCTTTCCGACGACGGTGTTATTTTTATTTCTATTGATGATAATGAAGTGGAAAATCTTAAAAAAATTTGTGATGAGATTTTCAGCGAACAAAATTTCGTGGCAACATTTCCTTGGCGGAAAAGAACGGCAAAATCAGATGTGCCATTTGGTATTTCCCAAGATTATGAATGGGCAGTTTGTTATGCGAAGTCAGATTCTTTTTGTGCAGGAATAGAAGGGGGCACACGAAAATATTATGAAACTCCTGATTTTCCTAATCAACCTTGGAGAATACATGATTTAACAACTCAAAGAAGTGCAAGTGAACGTCCTAATAGTTATTTTACCATGATAAATCCTAAAACAGGTAAAGAGTATCCTGCTAATCCAAAAAGGACTTGGGCGGTAACAAAGGAAACATTTGAAATTTATTATAAGCAAGACAAAATAGTATTTCCAGATGATTATGACTTTTTGTCGATATCATCACCAGCTTTTCGGTATTTTAAAGCGGAAGATGAATTGAAAGCAGGAGATAAGTTTGGTATAATAGCTGTCTCTACTAATTTGCCTGCGGAAATAGGTATGACAAAAGAAGGAACTGCAGATATTGATAACTTATTTGATGGTAAAATATTTGGTTATCCAAAACCAGTTAATTTCATAAAGTATTTTTTGAATATTTCTACCAAGTTTAATAAGGATGCTTTAATTCTCGACTTCTTCTCGGGTTCGGCTACGACGGCGCATGCCGTTATGCAACTTAACGCCGAAGACGGCGGCAACCGTAAATTCATTATGGTGCAACTCCCTGAACTTTGCGACGAAAAGAGCGAAGCCTATAAAGCCGGCTATAAGACGATTTGCGATATAGGCGAAGAGCGTATCCGCCGCGCCGGCGCGAAAATAAAAGAAGAAAATCCGTTGACGACTCTTAATCTCGATACCGGATTTAAGGTGTTCAGGCTCGATTCCACAAATATCGTTCCGTGGAACAACGCCGAAAAACTTGACGAAATGCGCCTTTATGATTACGCGAAAACTATAAAAGACGGCAGGGACGATTTGTCCGTGGCGTACGAAATTATGCTTAAATACGGCGTGTTCGATAAGCCGATGAAAGAAACCGTCGTTTCCGGCAAAACGATGTACGACGTGGGCGAGGGTTATATGATAATTTGTTTAGCCGACGGCGTTACCATGACGGACGTTGAAGCGATTGCTCGGCTTAATCCGCACTGCGTGGTGTTCAAAGAAAGAGGTTTTGCCGACGATAACGAAAAAATCAACGCAACCCACACTCTCGAACGCGGCGGCGTTGAGAAAATTCTTTGCATTTAAGGGGCAACCGTATGAAGATAAAATTCATCGATCAGGAATATCAGACGGAAGCGGTGAATTCCGTTGCGGATATTTTCAGCGGATGCGAACGCAAAGAATCGCTTTTTACGATTGATTTAATAAGCGGAATTCAGCAATACGAAGGTTTTACGTACACTGTCGGACATGCAAATAAATGTACGATTTCCGATGCACAGATTATGGAAAACGTCCGCACCGTTCAGGAAAGAAACGGCATTAAAAAGTCCGCGGATTTGCAGGATTATAATTTTACCGTGGAAATGGAAACCGGAACGGGCAAAACCTACGTTTACATAGAAACCATACTCGAACTTAACAAGCGGTATGGTTTTACGAAGTTTATCGTAGTCGTGCCGAGCATTGCCATAAAAGAAGGCGTAGCGAAATCGTTTGAAATAACGAAAGAACATTTCAGCCTTAAATACGATAACGTCGCTTACGATTATTTCGTTTACGATTCGTCCAAGTTAAGCAAAATACAAAATTTTGCCGAAAGTTCGAATATTCAGATAATGATAATCAATATCGACGCTTTCAGAAAGAGTTTTGACGACACCGCGAAAGAAAGCAAAGCGAACGTTATTCACAGGGCGTCGGATAAACTCAGCGGCAATAAACCTATCGATTTAATCGCGTCCACAAATCCCGTGGTTATCATCGATGAACCGCAATCGGTAGACAATACGAAAAAGGCTAAAGAGGCGATTAAAAGCCTGCACCCGCTTTGTAAGTTAAGATATTCCGCAACGCATAAAGAAGTTTATAACCTTATGTACAGGCTTACTCCGGTAGACGCATACAACAAACATCTCGTAAAGTCTATCGAGGTCGATTCGGTCGTTTCGGACGAACAGACCGCAAAACCTTATGTGAAACTTATCGACGTAACGTGCGACAAGGGATATAAGGCGAAAATCGAGATATTCGTACGGGATAAAAAGGACGGTTCGATAAAAAAGAAAATCGTTACGGTAAAAATAAAAAGCGACTTGTGGGATTTGTCTAACGAAGTCGATTATTATAAGTCAAACGGTTATATCGTCGATAATATGAATGCCGAAAAAGGCGAAGAAGATATTCTGTTCGCCAACGGCGAATATCTTAAAATCGGCGAATCGTCCGGCGTTGTGGACGAAGACCTGATAAGGCGTTCGCAAATCCGCGCCACAATATCCGACCACCTTGAAAAAGAATTGCAATACGTAGGCAAAGGCATTAAGGTTTTGTCGTTGTTCTTTATCGATAAGGTCGCGAATTATCGTTTATACGAAGGCGGCGCAAAAGGGAAATACGCCGAATGGTTCGAAGAAGAATTTACTTCGCTTATAAACGGTAAATATAAAAAAATTAAAGAACTTTACCCTGATATGTGTTTCGACGCCGAATCGGTACACAGCGGTTATTTTTCCAAAGACGGTAAAAATTACAAAGACACGAACGGAACTACCGAAAAGGACGATACGACTTACAGCCTTATCATGAAAGACAAAGAAAAGTTGTTGAGTTTATCCGAACCGACGAGATTTATTTTTTCGCATTCCGCGCTTAAAGAGGGTTGGGACAATCCGAACGTGTTTCAGATTTGTACTTTAACCGAAACCCGCGGCGAAGACGATAAACGTCAGAAAGTCGGCAGAGGGTTGAGAATCGCGGTCGACCAGAGCGGTAACAGAGTTCGGGATTACAAATATAACGTTCTGACGGTCGTTGCGAACGAATCGTATAAAGATTTTGCCGAAAACCTTCAGAAAGGTTTCACGAAAGACGGCTATAAGTTCGGCGTTATAGAGGAGGTAAGTTTTACGGGTATAACCGTAAAAACGTCCGAAACCGAAGAATACGATATTTCTCAGGAACAATCCGAAAAACTCTTCAAGTTCCTTAAAGAAAACGATTATATAGGTAAAAACAACAAGCCGACGGATAAATACTATATCGACATAAAAGCACACGATTTCGAAGTCCCGCCCGAATTCAACGCGGGCAAAGACGCCATCATTAAAAAGATAGACGAACTTGCAAAAACGATCGAAATCAAGAACAAAAACGAAAAGATTAAAATTTCGAAGAACGACAAGGTGATCGCTTCGGACGTTTTCAATGTAATGTGGAATAAAATCAAACAAAAAACCATTTATTCCGTTCGCCTGCCGCTTGACAAAATGAAGGCGGCGGCTATTGAAAACGTCGCAAATATGCCGAAAATCGAGCCTGAAAAAGTGCGCAGAGAGCGTGTAAAAATCAAACTCGACAAAAGCGGCGTAAACTATAATTCCGATACCGTAAAATCGGGAGATCTTGCGAATATAAACGAATACGAGCAGACCTTTTACCCCGATTTAATAAGAAGATTGCAGGATGCCACCGGACTGCTCCGCTCTACCGTGATAGAAGTCGTAGCAAAATCGGGCAGGCTTTCCGATTTCTACGTAAACCCCGAAGTATTTATCAAATACGCGTCCGTTGCGATAAATAAAGCAAAAAGCGAGAATCTTTTAGACGGAATACGCTATCGTAAACTCGACAACGAATACTATTCGCAGGAAGATATTTTCGACGATACCGAACTTTACGGGTATAAAAACGCGAACGTTCTCGATATTTCCAACCCCGACAAAACTCCGTTTGACCACGTGTTATTCGATTCGGCAATCGAAAGGCAGTTTGCAAAAGCATGCGATGAGGACGACAGCGTTGTTCTGTATGCAAAATTACCGTCTAAATTCGTGGTTGATACTCCCTTCGGAAATTATAACCCCGACTGGATGGTTGTTATACAGGAAGCAAACGAAGAGCATAAACTCTATTTCGTTGCCGAAACCAAAGGCACGAACGACGTAGATAAGTTAAAATTCCCCGAAAAGGAAAAAGTATTCTGCGGCAAACAACATTTCGAAATTACGGACGAAACGCTTAAATACGAGGTTGTGGACTGTTTACTTTCGCTGAAACAAAGATAAGGTAATAAAGCCGATGAAAAAGTTTGTCTATGAAAAATTTCAATTGAAAGGCGGCAAAAAGAATTATATTTTGTCGATGCATGACGGCGACGACTGGGGTGGTCCGTGCATAGAATATTTTTCGAAAGAAAAGATTGTCAAAATAGGAAAATATTCCGAAGACCGGAAGTATCTTTTTGAACTTGCCGTATATAATCCCGAAGGCACGGAATACACTTTCAAAGTATGTAAAAACGGGGTGTCCGACGGTCCGACGCTTGTAAAATACGGCGACGTATTATACGTCGGCAAGTATTATACCAAAGACGGATTCAACGGACTCGTCTACCGGTTTGAAAAAAACAACAACGTTCGCCTTCAGCAATACAGGCACGGCGTACTTATAGGCGAACGCCTCGACGGCTACGTTCTCGAAGACGATATAGCGAGAAATTTACCTTTTGAATTTTTTTGCGAACAGGACAAGGTTTACGAAAGAGAGGTAAAACTGCGTAAAGACTCGTTTACGGAATACATAGCAGGCGATCCGAATAGCCATGTTTCAACGGTGGCGGCGGTCGTCAAAGACGATTCTTCGCTTAAAATAGGTATATACAGAAGTAACGCTCTTAACGGAACGCTGATGAATTGCGACCTTAAAAACGAACTGTATTACGTTATGCCGGGCGACGAAGAAATTTTATCCGCAGATTTTTGTATCGTTTATTCGGTCGGACATAACGGCTATCAGGTAGTTTCGAAAAGAAGCGACGGTACGCAGTTCGTGCTTTCTTATTGCGAAAACGACAAAAAGTTCGTCTGCTATTTGTGCGAATCCGACGGCAAAAACAACGTAATTGACGGCAGCAGATACGAATTCCCAGTCGAAATCGACAAATTCGACGCAATACCCGTAAAAGCGGCGACGAAGGTAAAAGTTAGCGGAGATACCCTTTCCGCCGAAGAAAAACTGAATAACCTTATCGGACTCACCAACGTTAAAAGCGAAATTTCGAAACTTAAAGCCGTTATTAAAAAGAACCCATGTAAAAAACCTAATCTTAATATGTGTTTTATGGGTAATCCGGGTACCGGCAAAACCGAAGTTGCAAGGCTTTTGGCCGAAATTTTATACGACGAAGGTATTCTCCCGACTAAAAAGATAGTCGAAACCGACAGATCGGGGCTTGTGGCGAAATACGTCGGGCAAACGGCTATAAAGACGCACGAAATATTTTCCGAGGCAATCGGCGGGGTCTTGTTTATCGACGAAGCATACAGCCTGTATAACGGCGACGACTCGGATTTCGGCAAAGAAGCAATCGACGCGCTTATAACCGATATGGAAAATCATCTCGGCAAAATATGCGTTATCTTTGCGGGTTACCGCGCGCAAACCGAGCATATGCTTGCAGCCAATCCCGGGTTCAAGTCGAGGATCGGCAAGTTTATCACGTTTGACGATTACACGTTCGACGAACTGAAAGAAATCGCAAAATATAAACTTTCCGCCGACAAATACGTTATCGACGACGAAGTTCTCGACTCGGTGATTAAGTATATTGACAATAAAAAGGTCGGAAACGATTTCGGTAACGCCCGCGAAGTAAGAAACGTTATCGAAAAATTGTACGAATATCAGGCGGAAAGAACGAGCGGAACGAGAGATCGTACTATAACGAAAGAAGATTTCGACGCGTTGACCGCGAAAAAGAAAGATGACAAGAACGAATTGTCCGCAAAAGAAAAACTCGACAATCTCATAGGCTTATCTTCGGTCAAAAAAGAAATATCGAAGATGTCTGCTTACCTCGTCAAAACGAAAGGCGATTTATCGGGAACTAACCTTCATATGTGTTTTTATGGCAATCCCGGTACGGGGAAAACCGAGGTTGCGAGGCTTTTGGCGGAGATTCTGTACGACGACGGAATACTGCCGGAAAACAAATTGATTGAAACGGACAGGTCGGGACTCGTATCGAACTACGTCGGTCAGACGGCGACGAAAACTCATCAACTCGTAAAAGACGCAATGGGCGGAGTGCTTTTTATCGACGAAGCGTACGGGCTATATACCGGCGGTTCACAAGACTACGGGAAGGAAGCGATAGACGCTCTTATTACCGATATGGAAAATTATCGGGGCAAGTTCTGCGTTATTCTTGCAGGATATAAAGAGGAAACCGAGGCAATGATTGCGGCAAACCCGGGATTCAAATCGAGAATAAACCGTTATATAAATTTCTATAATTACGACAACGAACAACTCGTGGCGATTGCAAAGTCTATGATAGGCAAAAAGCGGTATTCGATAACTGACGAAGCGCTCGAAGAAATATCGAAAATACTGTCTTACAGGCAGACTTTTTACGATTTTGCAAACGCGCGCGAAGTAAGGAACGTTCTCGAATCTCTGTATGAAATTCAGGCGTACAGGACGGTAACGGAAGGTTTGACGGATAACTGGCTTATAAAGACCGAAGACGTTAAAGAATACGAGCGGGATCACAATATTTCGTTCGCGAAAGAGGCGACCGTAAAAAGTCATAGTTTCGATCTGCGGCTTAAAGATTTCGTCGGATATTCGCTTGCGGCAAATAAACCATACAGTTTCAGCGTTGACTCTATCGAGCAGGCAAGCGTCAATATAAAGGTCGAAAAAGACGGCAAGGTCGTTTCCGAAGGGACGGGATTTTTCATTTCGCCCGACGGTATAATCGCTACGTGCGCTCACGTCGTAAAAAATACCGAAGAAGACGTTACCGTTATAGTAAATTTCAAAATTTCCGGCGGACAATATCTTACGAAAGACTATAAAGCAGAGATTATCGCAATGAACGAAAACGACGATACCGCTTTGCTCGGTATATATAATCCGAAAGTCAAATTCGTGTATTATGCGTTGTCGGAGGAAGAAAAAGGTTATCCCGAACTTATGACCGATATAGTAATGGGTGGTTATCCTTTCGGCGGCGACAGATTCGAAACCATTACCGTAACCGAAGGTAAAGTTCAGTCTATCAACAAGGATGCTCACTCCTACTCGGAGAACACGAACATTTACGTTGATTTATCCGGGCACCCCGGTTGTTCGGGCAGCGGCGTAATAGATAAAAACGGCGGTAAATGTATAGGAATATTCGCAGGCTGCGCCGTCGGACATTCCGGGCATCTCGATTTAACGATCAATTACGCCATACCCGTAAAATATCTGTGGAGATTACTCGAATCGGTCTGCGATGACGACGAAGAGCCCGCTTATTTTTCGAAAGAAAAAACGTCACCCGCAGAATTTCACGGAGTTATATATCAATGTAGTCGCGTTATGAATAAATTGAAGGCTTACAGAGAGCCGGTAGCCGACGTGGATAACGCAAAAATCGATTGCGAAAATATACATATCGTTAAAGGCGATATTACTGCGTTTAAGGGCGACGCTATCGTAAACCCGATAAACAGTCGTCTGCATCCCGGCGGTGGGTTAAGTGAAATTATATTCAAAAAAGCCGGTTTCGGAAGGCTTACGAGGGCTTGCGAAAAAATCGGATATTGCGAAGTCGGAAGTTCCGTCGTGACCGAAGGATTCGATTTGAACGTGAAAAAAATCATTCACGCCGTCGGCCCGCAATACGATTACGACAGAAATCCCGAAAGGCTTCTTTCTTCCGTTTACGAAAGTTGTTTTGGTAACGCGATAAAAGAACGTTGCGAGAGTATAGCGTTTCCGTCGATATCGACGGGGACTTTCAGATTCCCGCTGGAATCCGCCGTTCCGATTGCGTTAAGGCAGATGATAAAACATTCGAAGCAGGTAAAAGATATATACGTATATTGTTTCGACGACCGTGTGTACGACGCTTATACCAAAGTTTTCGACAGATTGAAAAATATATAAAACGATAAAAGTCAACCGCAATAAAAAAGTCGCTTTGCGGTTGACTTTTTCACTTTATAAAGATGATATAATGACTTCGTAAATCAAAAAGGAGTTGTTGAAATGTCAAAACAAAGAAAAATTACTTACAAATGCGAATTTTGCGGAAAGCCTTTCGATACTGTCGTATACGACAGCGTAAACGTGGATCTTGACCCGGAATTAAGAGATAAAATTCTCAACGGAAGCCTTTTTATGCACGAATGTCCTCACTGCCGCAAGAAAAACGCGATTCTGGCGCCGATGGTCTATCACGATATGAAGAATCGCTTTATGATCTTTTCAGGCGACTACGAATACGTGTATTCGGGATACGAAAGCACCGACAACCGATATATTCCGAAAGACGTTGCGGATTCTTACAGATACGTCGGCGCGACGAATTACGAAGAGTTGACCGACAAAATCGTCGCTTTCGAAAATTCGCTCGATCATCGGATAGTCGAACTGGTAAATTGTTTTACGGGGATTAAGTTAAACGGAAAAATATCAAAAGAAAGGGGGATGGAGATAGACGCCGTCAGGTTGAATTACGACGATAAAGGCGCGTTGATCGTGGTTTTGGACCTTAGATCGGAAAAAGAAAACGGGTACGCTACTTTGCCGTTTAATTACGAGTTATACAGAAACGTTTACAACGATTATGCGAAGTTCATTCCCGAATCGTTCGGACTTATATTCGGCAGCAAGGAGGCGTACAGGCTCCTGTCCGCCGATAATAAAAATCTTTCCGACCTTGACGAAAAGAACGTGCGGGTTGCTATTGTGCAGGATAATTACGCGAGGCAAATAATGGCAGTCGTTCCGCAATTTTGTAAGGATAAATATCAAAAGGGGGATATAGTTGTTGTTGAAGAAAACGGTAAAACCGACCGAGACGTTATCGTGAGAATACTTGACGTTAACGAATTTGAAATTCCGGAAAATACGGAAGACGCGCCCGTTGTATCGTGGAAAGTTAACGACGGGATCGTCTCGACCTGCGATTCGGATGACGAGATAGAAAACGACGAATTGTTGCGCGCGTTGAAAGAATATAAGAACAGCGGTTACTTAAATAAAAATTTCCCCGCGGAGTCGATTCTTACGAGCGACGTAATTCTTGAGTTAAAAACCGTTCTTAAAAAACCGATCGATATAGAAAATCCCGTGGGAATGACCTTAAAGCCCGACGACGTATCGGTAAGTTTCGGGGTTACGAAAATGAATGGCGGCAATTATTTGTGCGTATATACGTCGCAAGATAAATTGAAGAGAAAATGCGGGCGAATTATATACTCTTTCAATGACGTAGCAATGCTTGTACTTAATTGTCCTTACGAGTATGACGGTATTATCGTCAATTCCGGTAAAGAAAACATAGTCCTGAATTATAACGTTTTACTCGGCTATAAGTACCAAAGGTATATGACGAATCCTGTAAGAATGACTAAATTGCTCGAAAAACTTACGCCTGAAGAAATCGACTATATGAACGAAGACTGCTATAAAATAATATGTAAGGTTTATTACGAAAATAAAAATGTCGATGCTATTTCGAAAGAAACGAAAATTCCGAAAGAGGAAGTTGATCGGATGCTCGATTACGGGTATGAAAAACTGATTCAAATAGTAAAAAGTGCTTATTGATAAAAGCGCCTTCGTCACTGTATTATCTCGAAAAGCAATATTTTACTTGAAAGTCTGGCGGCGCATTGACTTATTCCCCGAAAATATCACGTGCGATTATGTTGACAATGATAAAGCGGATGCTTTTATGTTAGGTTTTCGCTTGTTTCATCTAAAAATATTGCACAATAATGCAATTTAATGTTTCATACTCTTGACAAAATCATTGTTTATGTTTATAATAACAAACATAAGGAGATAATTTAATGCAAAGAGAAGTCGTGATAATGCCTAAGACTCTGGATATATTAAAGACGATGGGCGAGCAAATAAAGATGGCAAGACTCAGAAGAAATTTGCCCGTAAAAATAGTTTCTGAACGGGCAGGAATAAGCAGAAATACGCTTTGGCAAATCGAAAAGGGTAATCCTTCCGTCGCTATCGGGTATTATGCCGCGGTTTTGCATGCGTTGAATAATCTCGACGGGGACTTGTTGTTTGTGGCAAAAGATGACGTACTCGGGAAAAAATTGCAGGATTTAGAGATGAGCGCTAAAAAGCGTGTCAGCAGGAAATAGTATGGATAATAAACAAAAAACGATTTTCGTATATGACGACTGGTCAAGAGAATTTCCCGTTTTAATGGGCAGGCTTTACGTTCAGTTCTCGCGAGGAGAAGAGGTATTTTCATTTGAATACGAAGATTCATGGCTAAAAAACAATAATACGCTTATCTTAGACCCCGATTTATCTTTTTACGGCGGAAAACAATATGTTTTCGGTAAAAAGAAGCAATTCGGATTGTTTATGGACTCCGAACCGGACCGCTGGGGAAGAATGCTTTTGAAACGCCGTGAAAACGTTATTGCAAAAAGAGAAGGTCGAGCGGCGAAATCTTTAACCGAAACCGACTATTTGCTCGGTGTGGAAGATTTCACAAGAATGGGGGCTTTACGCTTCAAAACGGAGGAAAACGGAGAATTTCTGGCTTATAACGAGGATATGACAGTCCCTCCCGTTACAAGGCTCAGAGAATTGGAAGCCGCGTCGCTTGCATACGAAAAAGATAGCGAACTCTTAAACGATAAGTGGGTAAAACTTTTAATAGGGCCGGGTTCTTCGCTCGGCGGAGCGCGTCCCAAAGCAAACGTCGAAGATTTGGACGGAAGTTTGTGGATTGCGAAATTTCCGTCGAGAAACGACGAGTACGATAGCGGAGCGTGGGAATACGTCGTTCACGAATTGGCTGTGCGTTGCGGGCTGAACGTTCCGCAAGCGAAAATTATAAAATTTTCCGATTTCGGCAGTACGTTTTTGGTAAAGCGTTTTGATAGGGCAGGCACTAAGCGTATACATTTTGCTTCGGCTATGACGTTGCTCGGAAAATCCGACGGCGAGTCGAACGAGTGCAGTTATCTCGATTTACTCGAATTTTTAACTTCGTACGGGTCGCGCGTAAAAGAAGACGCTATTGAGTTATGGAAAAGAATTGTTTTTAACTTGGCAGTAAAAAATACCGACGACCATTTAAGAAACCACGGATTCATTCTTGAAAAAGACGGGTGGCGATTATCTCCGTTGTACGATGTAAATCCCAACCCCGACGGAACACATTTGTCATTAAATATCACCGAAAACGATTGTAGTCTTGATTACGGTTTGGCGTTAGATACCGCTAAATATTACGGCATAACGCGCGTCGAGGCAGAGAAATACATGAATGAGATCAAAACAATTATAAGTGAAGAGTGGCAATCCATCGCGAAAAAAGTCGGCTTAAGAGAATCGTCCTTAAAATATATGCAAAGCGCATTTGTTTACGAAACCACTATATAATTTGGGGAAAAGTGGGGAAACCTTTTCATTCAAAGGCTTGAAAATGTTGATTTTGAGTCAAAAAAGCATAAAAACGAGTATTTTTATAAGTTTATGATTTTTCTCTGACTCCGTCATCCGGGAGTTCAAATCTCTCCACCCCAGCCAAACAAAAAGAACAGGCTTTTGCCTGTTCTTTTTGTTTTACTTGCGAAGCGGTTAAAGAGAGAATTGAACTAAGAGCGACGCCGCCAGGCGGAAAAACAGTCCTGCGGACTGTTTTTAGCGATGACCGAAGATATTTGCAAAGCATCGGCTTAAATTTCAGAATTTGCTTTGCAAATATCAAGAGGAAAATCTCTCCACCCCAGCCACCAAAATCTCAGGTTTCACCTGAGATTTTTTGCTTTTTACGGCGTGCTTAGCAAATGCAGTAAACGGCTGAATCTTCCCCCAAATGGGGAAACTTTTGGGGAAAGTTTTCGGAGTGAATTTTTGCTTTTTGAACTCGTTTCTAATTGTTGTTGCTTATAAAATTGTTTCAGACGTTTGTTACGCCAATTTGCAACGAACGGGTAAAGCCTTTCGGTTAAAAATTCATACGGCGTAACGTGCAGCCGATTAGTTATTTTTTCAAGAGTATAATATAAGCCGCTATAAAATTTACCACTCGACTTAAAACCTGCCGCTTGCCTTAATTTGCTTTCGTTTGTCAGCCTGGCGAATACCGCGCCGATAATTTCGGGTTTATTTTTGTAGTATTCGTTATAATGATTGTGTTCGCTTTTGGTAGCCGAATCGAGATATTTTTCAATATCCGAAAGCATCGTTTCGTTGTTAAAAAGATAGTATTTAAGAGTATAACGGCACAATTCACCTACGCTGTAAAAACTATAAAGAAAAGGCAATAAATCCTGCCATATAGAGCGGATAACAAACTCTGTTTCTACGTCGAGATAATCCGGAAGTTCGCCTTTATCCATAAACGATTCCCAATAATATGAAACAATTTCGTCGGAAGTTGCATTTTTAATAAAAGAGTTTTCTATTTTAGAATTTATCCGTTTAATTGCGGAAGAAACGTAGCCTTGCGTTACGCTCGTTTTTTATTTTTATATTTCGCAAAAGCAATAAATTTTTAAATTTGCGAAATAAGCCACCTTGCTATATCTATTATTCTGATACCTTCTACCTGACTTTCGGGGTGTTTTGTTCTTGCAATGATTATTTTGGGATAAGCGTCCTTTGTTGCGAGGAGCGGTGAGATTTCACGCTTTAAAGTTTCTTCACGGTTTATGTCGTCGCATACTTGTATATAAGTTTTGTATCCGTCTTTTACCGCAACGAAATCGACTTCTTTTTCTCCGAGT
>CAKQXZ010000021.1 GCA_934292955.1 uncultured Clostridia bacterium | reverse complement strand
GACAAAAGCTTTTCAAAAGACGGCGCTGTGGTCTGCTTTTCAAAGGAGGAGGCTCTTGCCGAGGCGCAAAAGCATGAGAACGTATTTGTAATCGGCGGTGCAAGCGTATATCGCACTTTGCTCCCGTATTGCGAAAAGGTTTACCTTACCAAGGTAGACGCCGACGGCGGAGCCGAAGTTTTCTTTCCCGATCTCGATAAAGACGAAAATTTCGTTCTGATATCCGAAAGCGCGCCCGTAGACGACAACGGCTATACAATCCGTTTCACCACCTACCAAAATCTCAACGTCAAGCCCTATTAAATTAGGGTATTATTAAACTTAAAGCCTTAATCAAATCAAGGTTTTATAAAAACTAAACTCAAAAAAAATCCCGCAAGACTGTTTTGCTCTGCGGTTTTTTTATAAAAAAATACCCCGCCGAAACGGTGGGGTGCAGTAAACATAAAATAAAAATTACATCATATCAACGATTACGGGCGGAATTCTCGTTATCGAGTTGTGCTGTTCGAAAGCGGCTTTTCTCAGTTCGTTTTCGCTGTTTTCGAACTTGACCGACTGAAAGGCAAAGCAAGAAAAATCAAGCACTTTGTTCGCAAGGATATTTATCGCTTGTTCTTCCATTCCGAAACCGTTCGTAACGCAAACGAACTGAAGTTGTTTCTTCATCGCCGCGCTGAAATTGACTTTAAGGCTCGGGGTAGTAAAGCCCACAAAGCCGATCTTTGCGTTATAAGCCGAAAGTTTAATCGCAAGATCGGTATTTATATTGCTGTCCGAAATATAAACGACTTTTTGCGCCATATGCGCGCCCGTGCGTTCGGCAACTTCGCGTTCGAGTTTATTATCCGAAAAATAGTTGTAATAAACGCCGGCGGCTTTCGCTCTCGTCAGGTTTTCGCTGTTATTGTCTATAAGAATGGGCACCGCCTGATAATAAATTATCAGCAGCGACATAATCGTGCCGAGTATTCCGCCGCCTATAACCGCAACGTGTTCGCCTTTTTTAATTTCGAGTTTTTCCATCGCCGCAAGCGAAATCGCAAGATAGTCGATGAGAAGCGCGTCGTTATCGCTCACCGTCGGGGGGAGCGCGTGCATGTCTCTATTATCGACCACGGCAAAATCTCTTAAGTATCCGTTAACGTTTTTCCCCGCGATTTCGAAATTCGCGCAATCGACCTCATTGTCCGAAAGACACTCGGGGCAGTTACCGCAACTGTTAACGGGGCTTATATAAACCTTTGTGCCGCGTGTCAGATACGCCGATTCGCTCGCGTCCGAAATCTGACCGATGGCAACGCGCCCGGGAATAACGGGATAAACGCAGTCCGCCGCGCCGCCCGCCAACGTATCGAAATCTTCGGGCGTTACCAGCACTTTAAGAATTTTTACCTTCGAAGTGTCTACGTTGTCGCACAATTCCATTTTGTTGATTCTTGTAAGTTTGCCGTCTTGTGCCGTCTGAATAGCAATCATTTACCTTCTCCCGCGTAAAAAATACGCATTGTTGCAGAGATAATATTCATTATAACGTTTTAAGCCTTAAACCGCAGTCGATGCGCTAAAGGTGCTAATGAATATTATGCACAACATTATACATTATTTTACCGCATAAATCAAGCAATTTAACGCTATACATGCAATTCAATCGAACAAATGTTCTAAAATCGTAAAATCTGCAATTTTTTTTGAAATAAAATCGGTAGTCGGGGTATAAAACATTGACTTGATAAAAAAAATATAATATAATGAATTTCGGCATTGCACCCAAGGGGGTAATGTAACAAACCGAGCGAGGTGATATAATGAAGCCGAATATACATCCGGAGTATAAGCCGGTGAAAGTTCAGTGCGCTTGCGGCGAAACTTTTATTACGGGTTCCACCAAGAAAGGTGACCTTATCAAAGTTGATATCTGCTCCAAGTGCCATCCTTTCTTTACCGGTAAGCAAAAGCTTGTCGATACAGGCGGACGTGTCGATAAATTCAAAAAGAGATACGGAATGTAATCTTAAAAAAACGATAACTCTATGTTCGCATAGAGTTATTTATTTTTTACGGAATTTTTTGTCAATACAACAATGAGTAAAGAAAAAAAAGTAAAAAAGACCGCGATAGGCGGTCAGGCTGTAATGGAAGGCGTAATGATGCGCGGCAGACAGTCGATTGCGACTGCCGTAAGAGACGGCGAAGGTCGCATTCAGATCGAGTGTTCGCGCCTTACTCCGCCCGAAAAACAGCCATGGATATTAAAAGTGCCTATCATCCGCGGCGTAGTCAGTTTTATCAACTCGCTTGTCGGCGGAACGAAAACTTTAATGCGTTCGGCTGCTGTATTCGGTGAAGAAGAAGAGCCGACAAAGTTCGAAAAATGGCTGTCAGAAAAACTCCGTCTTAATCTTATGGGCGTAGTCGGCGGCATCGGAATGATCCTCGGCATACTGCTTTCTATATTTCTGTTCCTTATGCTCCCGCAATGGGCAACCAACGGACTTAACGCGCTGCTTAATTTCGGCAGTAAGGGTATAGTATACAACCTTATCGAAGGCTTGATCCGAATTATCATATTCGTCTGCTACATACTGTTAACGTCGCTCATTCCCGATATCAAACGCACATACATGTATCATGGCGCAGAGCATAAAACCATAACGTGCTACGAAAAAGGTCTTGAACTCACGCCCGCAAACGCAAAAACTTGCAAGCGCGTGCATAACAGATGCGGCACGACCTTCCTGTTTTTCGTAATGCTCGTCAGCATTCTCGTGTTTTCAATCGCAAATTCATTCCTTAACGTAGACGGCATTTTAAGGCTTTTGCTTAAAATCGCATTATTGCCGCTTGTAGCAGGGCTTTCATACGAATTGCTCCGCGGCTTGGCAAAAACCGATTGTTTTATCTTCTATCCGCTAAAAGCGCCGGGTTTATTATTACAGCATATCACCACAAGAGAACCCGACGAAAGCATGCTCGAAGTCGCAATCGCCGCGTTCAACAAAGTGCTTGAAATGGATGCCGACGAAACCGTTCCCGAACAGTCTTTCACAACCGCAACCAAGGCTGAAAAACTGTTCGAAGAAGTCCGCGCCGCATTAAAAGGCAAGGTAGACGAAGAAAGCGACGCCGAATGGATAGTGTCATGCGCGACGGGCATAAAGCGCAGCGAACTTAACGGCAATCAGACGATAGTCCAGCCGTCAAAAGTCCGTCTTGCAAAGCAGTGGGCTGCCGAGCGCGCCACGGGCAGACCGTTATGGTACATCGTCGGCGATACCGATTTTTACGGTTATACGCTCAAAGTCGACGAGCGCGTGCTTATTCCCAGACCCGAAACCGAAGAACTCGTCGCATTCGCACTCGAAAAAATCACCGCGACCGACAAAGTGCTTGATCTTTGCACGGGGAGCGGCGCAATCGCGATTGCCGTAAAACTTAAAAGCGGCGCAATCGTCACCGCAAGCGATATCAGCGACGGCGCGTTGCAGGTAGCAAAATCGAACGCGGAATTAAACAAAGCCGAAATCGAATTTATAAACAGCGATATGTTTTCCGCAATCGACGGAGTGTTCGACGTAATAATCAGCAATCCGCCGTACATTCCCAAATCCGATATAGAAAATCTCGATAAAACGGTCAAAGATTTCGAGCCGAGAACTGCTCTCGACGGCGGCGACGACGGTCTTGATTTTTACAGGATAATAGCAAAAGAAAGTTACGCAAAATTAAGCGAAAAAGGCAGTTTGTATCTCGAATGCGGCATAGACCAGTGGGCTGAGGTCGCCGATTTGTTAAAGCAGAACGGCTTTTCTCAAATAGAAATCCGCAAGGATATTTCGGGCATAGACCGCATGATAAGAGCCGAAAAATAAAGCGATATTCACAAAACAAATCCGCAGTTTTTTACGTAAATAATAATAAAAAGCGCAGAAAATACACTAAAAACCGCAAAAATACAGTAAAACGACCGCACTCGCAGGAGAAATTTCATGATTGAAAAATTAGAAGCGATTTATCAAAAATATCTCGAACTTACCGAAAAGATATCCGATCCCGAAGTGATAGCGCGCATGGACGAATGGCAAAAGATTGCCAAAGAACGCGCGGATATGGAAGAAACAGTCGAAAAGTATCTGGAGTATAAAAAAGCCGAAAGCGACCTGCAGTCTGCGGAAGAGTGCTTAAAAACCGAAACCGATCCCGAAATGCGCGCCTTATACGAAGAAGAAATCGAGTCGTGCAAGCAAAAAACGGCAAGTACGACCGAAGAACTCAAAATTCTGCTCCTTCCCAAGGATCCCGACGACGATAAAAACGTAATACTTGAAATCCGCGGCGGCGCAGGCGGAGAAGAAGCGGCTTTGTTTGCCGCCGAACTTTACAGAATGTACGTCCGTTACGCCGAAAATCACCGTTTCAAAACCGAAGAAATCGACGTTAACGAAACCGAACTCGGCGGCGTAAAAGAAGTAACTTTTATGATAAACGGCAAAGGCGTTTACAGCAGATTAAAGTACGAAAGCGGCGTTCACAGAGTTCAGCGCGTTCCAGAAACCGAATCGCAAGGCAGAGTTCACACGTCAACCGCAACGGTGGCTGTTCTTCCCGAAGCACGCGACGTCGAAGTCAATATCGACGAAAAAGACCTTATTATCGAAACATGCCGTTCGTCGGGCGCGGGCGGTCAGCATATCAACAAGACCGAATCGTGTATCAGAATGGTGCATATTCCGACCGGTATCGTCGTAAACTGTCAGGACGAGCGTTCGCAGATCAAAAACCGCGAAAAAGCGTTAAAGGTCATGAAATCCCGTCTTTACGACTATTACAGCACGAAGTATAAAAGCGAGTACGCCGAAAACCGCAAAAGTCAGATCGGTACGGGCGACCGCTCCGAAAGAATCAGAACTTACAACTTTCCGCAGGGCAGAGTTACCGATCACCGCATCGGAATGACCCTTTACAATCTCGAAGACTTTCTTGCAGGCGATATCGACGAAATGATCGACGCTCTCGCCATTGCCGACAGAGAGCGCATGCTGTCCGGCGAAAAAGACTGAAAATTATAACTATAAAGCCGCTCAATATGCCGATAATCGACCTATAGGGCGACTTTTTTTTATAAAACATTTTGTTTTCGGTTGAAAAACGCGATATTTTACGCGCGTAGCAATCATAAAACGGCGTACAACCTTAAAGCAAAAATACATAAAATACCGCATAACTCAAAAAAATAGCAAAAACTACTTGAAAAAAAACTTAAAATGATATATTATATGTATATCAAAGAAAACCGCACACGGAGGACTGACAACTATGATCAAACTGATCTATGGCGAAAAAGGAAGCGGAAAGACAAAAATCATTCTCGACTCATTAAATAGCACGGCGAAGACCGCACTCGGCAACGTAGTGTTTATCACAGAGAAAAAATCTTATTCTGCAAACATAGATTTCAACGTGCGTTGCATATATACCGAAGATTACGCAGTTAACGGCGTAAACGGACTTATCGGCTTTATAGACGGACTTATGGCTGGCAACGCCGATATAGAATACGTATTTTTAGACGGCATTCTGCGTATAGCCGACTGTTCCGCTCAGGAACTCGAACCCTTCTTTGCCGAAGCCGAAAAACTCGTCAAAGAATACGGCGTCAAGTTTGTTATGACTATGTCGGGAACCAAAGAAAGTTTCCCCGATTTCATACTCAGATGCTGCGACTGATTTGTCCGTCTTTGCGTTCCGCATAAGGCGGCTGCCTTAAACGGAATGTTTTTGTAACGGATAAAAGAAAGGGATTAAAGGGATTATCGGCGGGATTGTTTTTCCTGCCGTTAATTATATATCCCGCAAATATTCAAGGAAGATTATGGAAGAAAAGAAAAGATTATTCAGTGCCGTGCAACCGTCGGGTATCCCCACAATAGGCAACTATATCGGGGCAATTAAGAACTTTTCGGCGTTGCAGGATCAATTCGAATGTATATATGCCGTCGCGGATCTGCATACTTTAACCGTACGTCAGGATCCCGCAGAACTCCGCGCGCGCACGCTCAACTTGCTTGCTTTGTATCTTGCAAGCGGAATCGATCCCGAAAAATCCGTGTTATTCGTACAATCACACGTTCACGAACACGCGGAACTCACATGGATACTGAATACAATCACATATCCCGGCGAACTTTCGCGAATGACTCAGTTCAAAGACAAATCGCGCAGCCATGCCGATAACGTCAATATGGGGCTTATGGATTACCCCGTGCTTATGGCGGCGGATATTCTGCTTTACGGTGCCGCTCTCGTTCCCGTCGGTAAGGATCAGAAACAACATCTCGAAATCGCGCGCGATCTTGCCGAGCGTTTTAACAACAGATACAGCCCTACGTTCGTCATGCCCGAAGGTTATATTCCAGAAACAGGCGCGAATATAATGAGCCTGCAGGATCCCGAGCATAAAATGTCCAAAAGCGATCCCAACGTAAACGCATTCATTTCGCTGTCCGACGATAAAGAAACCATTCTCCGCAAATTCCGTCGCGCCGTAACCGACAGTGTCGGCACGATCAAACGCGATAAAGACAGAGCGGGCATAACCAATCTTATCAATATCTATTCGGCGTTCACGGGTATCACGCCCGAAGAAACCGAAAAGAAGTTTGACGGCGCGGGCTATGCCGAATTCAAAAACGAAGTCGGCGAAGCTGTCGCGGCAACCGTCGTTCCGCTCGACGAAAAGAGAAGAGAATTTCTGGCGAACAAGAGTTATCTCGAAGACGTCATGCTCGACGGGCGCGACAAGGCAAGCCGCATAGCGGGTAAAATGCTCGATAAGGTTTATCGCAAAGTCGGTCTGTATCGCCCGGGTAAACACTGATGTTCGGATATGTAAAGCCCGATCTTCCGTACCTTTATATCAAAGACGAAACGTTATATAACGCCCTTTATTGTCAGACTTGCAAGAGTATCGGCAAAAAATGCGGGCAGTGCGCACGTTTTTCTTTAACGTACGATATAGCGTTTATGTCCGCAATGGTGCATAATATAAAGGGCGTAGACGTAAAAATCGGTCGCGAGCATTGCGTTGCTCACGTTTTTAAGCGCAGACCTATCGCCAACCGTACCGAAATTTCCGACGCGCTCGGCGAACTCAACGTAATTCTCACATACTATAAGCTAACCGACGATATTTTAGATAACGGCAAGCACCGCGCGGCGCGCAACTTTTTCAAAAGCGGATATAAGCGCGCGGCAAAAAAACACCCCGAATTCGACGAAGTCGTCGCCCGTAATTATAAACTGCTGCGCGAAAAAGAGCAGTCGGGCGAGAGCAGTATCGATAAAACCGCCGATCCTTTCGCTTGCATGCTCGGCGAACTGTCGGACGTACTGCTCGGCGAATGCGCTACCGAACATACCTACAGATTTTTTTATAACTTAGGCAAGTGGATTTATCTTATCGATGCGCTTGACGATTACGACAAAGACGTTTCGCATTCCAACTACAATCCGTTTTTCGCGGCGTATAAAAGTAAAGATTTTTCAACGCTTAAACAAGAAAACGGCGAAGAAATTTCATTTATAATGTCATCTACGTTATCGGGTATAAGCGAAAGTTTATCGCAGATAAAATTCCGTTTTAATGCCGATTTAATACGAAATATTGCCCTTCGCGGCACGCTCGTCCGCACAAAAAAAGTGCTTTCGGGCGAAAAAGAAACAAAAAAGACCAAAAGGAAACAAAATGAACGATATTGAAAGACTGTATTCCATAATAGGGTGCGATCCGAATGTCAGCGACGACGAGTTATATTCAACCTACCTCGCGCTAAGAACCAAATATCAGAACGACAGATTTCTCGAAGGCGAAGCGGGCAACGAAGCGGCCCGCAAACTTACCGAACTTAACGCCGCCTATGCCGAAATTGTAGATTATCGCAAGAACAAAGCGACTAACGGCGACCGTTCGGCTGTATTTGCCGAAGTCGATTCTTTAATAAAAGCGGGAAAAATCAACGAAGCGCAAACCGCTCTCGATAATTTTGACGAAAGAAACGCCGAGTGGCACTATCTGCAGTCGGTTGTCTTTTATAAAAAGAACTGGTCTAACGAGAGTAAAAAACAGCTCGAAATCGCAATCGCGATGGACGGTTCGGTCGAAAAATACATGACCGCTTATGATAAGCTGTGTAAACAGATGAATTTCAACGAAGAGTCGCAAAAGACCAAACCCGCAGCCGATAAATCGGGCAGCGGTCGTTTTAACGAGCATAATTACGACGAACCGGAAGACATGATGGGTGGCGACGCTTGCATGGATTTCTGCTGCCGTTCGCTTATATGCAGCACGTTGCTTAACTGCTGTTGTATGGCAAGGTGACGTAATGAAGAACGCGAAAGTAATCGCTCTTTCGGCAATTTCCGCGGCTATTGCGCTGTTATTGCTGATAGCGGGTGCTTTTTTCGAAATATTAGACATTAGTTGTCTGTTTTTTGCAAGCCTTGCGATAATGCTGCCGTTAACAAAAAACAGTCGCGCGGGCGCTTTTCTTGCGTATCTTGCAAGCGGGATTTTGGGCTTTATTTTAACGGGAATGCGTTTGCAGATAATAATTCCGTACGTTTTGTTTTTCGGTTTGCATCCCATAATAAACGATTTTTTGCAAAAGAAAAACGTCAACCGCATTCTGGGCGCCGTCCTTAAAACGATGTGGTTTGTCGGCGTACTGTTTATCGTCTATTATTTTACGTCATTTTTCGTTGTCGAAAACGAAATCGTAAAACAATACATCGTGCCTGTACTTATAGTCGGCGGCGCATTGTTTTTCCTGCTTTACGATCTTGTCATGATCAGAATGCAAAAGAGTCTGAATATCATTATATCAAAACTTAAAATATAACTTTTCTTCGGCTTTTACTTATAAAGCCGTTTTTATGTTGTGTAATTTTTAATAAAAACCAGCCTATAAGTCGATTATCGGCACATTTTAAGGATTTATATGAAAAAGAACGAAGTATACGAAGGCATAGTTACGGGCTACGGCTCCGACGGCGAAGGCGTCATAAAGCAAGACGGTTTCGTTGTTTTTTTGCCTTTCGTTATAAGGGGCGAAAGAATTAAATACAAGGTACTTAAGGTCGATAAAACGGTTGTTTATGCCAAGGTCGAAGAAATAATCGAACCGTCTGAATTCCGTCGGAATGTCGATTGCAAGGCTTTCGGCAAGTGCGGCGGTTGTCGGCTTTTACATATGTCTTATGAAGAGCAGTTGCGTTATAAGCACGATCTTATATCCGATTGCTTTACGCGTATCGCTTTTTGTTCCGCGACTGTAGAGCCTACTTTTCCGAGCGTTCCCGAACTGCGTTACCGCAACAAACTTCAGCTGCCTTTAAGAAAGGTCTGCGGCAAAAATATTCTCGGCTTTTTCGTGCCCGACAGTCACAGAATAGTCGAAACCGACGATTGTCTTATTCAGGGCGAATGGTGTGGTGCTGCTATCCGCGCAATCAAAGAATACGCTGAAGAATGCAACCTGTCTTTTTACGACGAAAGTGCCGATAACGGGCTTATACGCCACCTTATCGTCAAAAATGTCGGCAATTATTATCTTGTTTGCGTCGTTGTAAACGGTGACAATCTGCCGTCGTACGAAGTGTTTCTCGATAAATTAAAAACTTATTTCGGCACGGAAAATATAACTCTTACGCTTAACAGAAACGTGGGCAGAAGCAACGTGATTTTAGGCGAAAAAACTAAAACGTTATACGGCTGCGGTTATGTTTACGGCGAGCAGTTCGGCGTGAAATATCGTGTCGGCACGCACGACTTTATTCAGATAAACGACGGCGTAAAAGAGCGGTTATACACCGATGCCGTAAATTCCGCCACGCAAAACAATCCGTCGCTTATAGTAGACGCGTATTGCGGCGGCGGGCTTATGACCGCATTGCTCGCAAAAAAAGCAGATAAGGTTATCGGTGTGGAGATCGTTCCCGAAGCGATAGCAAACGCAAAATCACTTGTTGCCGAAAACAATATATCGAACGCAAAATTTATATGCGGAGCTTGCGAAGAATTGCTTCCCGATATAGTAAAACAAGCGGGCGGTGACTCTGTCGTCGTACTCGACCCGCCGCGTAAAGGTGTCGATAAACGACTTATAGCCCCGCTTTTACAGTCCGAAATTAAAAAAATCGTCTATATTTCGTGCAATCCCGCAACGCTTGCGCGTGACGTAGGTTTGCTCACCGGCGCGCTTATATACGACGGCAACAAGCTCGTAAAATCGTCCGCAGAACTATCCGCTAAAAAAGAAGTAAATTATTATTCGGTCGAAAAAGTCAAGGGGTATGACATGTTTGCCGACTGCAAGGGCGTCGAAACTCTCTGCATTCTCACAAGGAGATAATAGTCTTCCCGTTATCCCGATCTTAACACAAACAAACCTTGCCTTCGCCCCTTGGAGAAGGGGGACCGCTTGCGGTGGATGCGGACTAAAACGTCAATCTTTCCGTTCGGCAAATTTTATCCGTCAGGCATATATTAGGTCATTCTGAGCCCCGCTTCCTTGCTCGGCTTCCGAAGGATCCAGGCACATGTGCCGCACGACCTGCAACGCCGCGTCCACACATTCCGATAACGCGCAACAAACAAGCCGCCCGCACGATTTCAGCAACCAACTTTTTTCGCAAAACCGCCCGAAATTTTTTCAAACCGTCAAAAAAAGAGTTGCATAACCTTTATATATATGTTAAAATAAACAGCGTTGTAAATTCACACTCGTGTATCGGCGGGTTCGTGCTCCGAAATCTATTCAAACGGAGTAAGCCGCCCATGCCGACGTTTTCTGCAAGCGTTCGGGTTATGCGGGGAGGAATTAACGGAGGTAAAAAAATGGCAGTAACAACTATGAAACAACTTCTTGAAGCCGGCGTACATTTCGGTCACCAGACGAGAAGATGGAACCCCAAAATGCGTAAATACATTTACGGCGAAAGAAACGGTATCCATATTATCGACCTTCAGATCACCGTCGGTCTTATCGAAGAAGCTTACAAATTTGTAGTAGAAAGCGTAAAAGCGGGCAAAACCGTACTTTTTGTCGGCACCAAGAAACAGGCTCAGGAAGCTATCCAGCAAGAAGCCGAAAGATGTGGAATGTTCTATGTAAATTCCAGATGGCTCGGCGGCACGCTCACCAACTTCAAAACCATTCGTTCCAGAGTCGAAAGACTTAACAAACTCGACCAGATGGAAAAAATGGGCGATTTCGATCTTCTTCCCAAAAAAGAAGTTATCGCGCTCAAAGCCGAAAGAGATAAACTTCAGACCAATCTCGGCGGTATCAGAGAAATGAGAAATCTTCCCGGCGTAATGTTCGTTGTTGACCCCAACTGCGAAGACATCGCCGTTAAAGAAGCAAGAAAGCTCAATATCCCCGTTGTAGCCGTAACCGATACCAACTGCGATCCCGATATGGTCGACTATGTAATTTCCGGTAACGACGACGCAATCCGTGCGGTTAAACTTCTTTCTTCCATCATCGCTGACGCTGTTATCGAAGCAAAGCAGGGTGAAGACGCAGTTAAGCACGTAAACGACGTAACCGATATGAGTGCGGTTGAAGTAACTGCAGAAGAAGTTGCTCTCGAAGACGCCGTTGCCGAAGAATCGGTTGCCGCTGTCGAAGCTAAACAGGAAAAGAACGACTAATTTTTGAAATATTCTGAATTGTAATATAAGGAGAAAAGATATGAGTTTTACAGCGAAAGACGTAATGACCCTTCGTCAAAGAACGGGCGCAGGTATGATGGATTGCAAAAACGCTCTTAACGAAACCAACGGCGATATGGACAAAGCAATCGATTATCTCCGTGAAAAAGGAATAGCTAAAGCGGCAAAGAAAGCGGGCAGAATTGCAGCCGAAGGTATTGTCGACAGTTATATCCACATGGGCGGTAAGGTTGGCGTACTACTCGAAGTTAACTGCGAAACCGACTTCGTTGCCCGTGGCGATCAGTTCAAAGCGTTGGTACACGATATAGCAATGCACATTGCCGCAACCAAACCCGAATATCTCGCTCCCGAAGATGTTCCCGCATCTGTTCTCGAACACGAAAAAGACATTCTTCGCGCACAGGCAAGAGAAGAAGGTAAGCCCGAAGCAATCATTGAAAAGATGGTTGAAGGCAGAATTAAATCTTACTACGAAGATAACTGCCTGCTTAATCAGAAGTTCGTTAAAGACACTTCCAAAACTATCGGCGAACTCGTAATCGAAGCAACCGCACAGATCGGCGAAAAGATTGCGGTAAGAAGATTCGTTCGTTTTGAAATGGGCGAAGGTCTTGAAAAGAAGAGCGAAAACCTTGCCGACGAAGTAGCGGCTCAGGTTGCCAGCATGAAGAAATAATCTTTATAAACTAAAATTAAAAGGTTGTTATCCTTAGGATAGCAACCTTTTTTAGTGGTCAATATATGTTAATCTCTTCAAAAGCGATATCGGCGTTTACAAAATTATCAAACCGTCGGCATTTTCTTACTAACGCTCTGCGCTCTATAAAGAACTGGTCGACCGCTTCCCACAAGAACACCCAGGCAAAAATATCTAAGCATTCGGTCAGTACTTCTCCGAGTCCGTGCGCCGAAAGAATAAACATTACTGTAAGCGAAATAACGCCTATAATCGTGAAAATTAGCGAAACAATGGTATTCTGAGTAATCTCTCTGCGCGCTTCCGCTACCTTAAACGAAAAATAATTTCTTACGGCTTTATCATAAGTCGTTTTTTCTTTATCGTCTATGCAATCGCTGAAAAAGGTAATTGCAATCGGTTGCGCGGGCAGGTAATTGCTCGCAATATTTTCAAGGTAGTCCGCAAGTTCGCCCGAAATTACAGGCTTCCCGGGTTCGCAGTAGGGCGAAACTACGTTAGAATCGTCGTGTATAGTAAGTTTTATCTCGGCTTTCGGCAGTTTGCTTTTCGCCGCTTCTTTAAGCTCATCTTTATTCATAATAAATATTTTTCATTAGTCGTTAAGCAATCAACATTTGCTTTCCCATTTTGGGGAGAGTGGATTTTACGAGCTTGCGAGTAAAAGACGAGAGCGGACTTAAAAGCCAATCTTTCCGCTCGGCAATTTTTATCGCTCCGCAAGCCTATCTCCCGTCATCCTGAGACCCGCTTCCTAGCCCCACTTACGAAGGATCCAGGCGCTTGCGCCGCATATTCAAATAATCCGTCACCTTGACTTTTCACTGTCAATCCCTGACGACGCCCGCCGTATAATCGATTATAAACTTTGCAATATCTTCCGAAGCGTTATCGCTCACGTTTTCTTTCTGCGCGGCGATCATTTTTTCCTGCGCGGCAGTGTCATGTAAAAGTTCCAGCCCGCTTTTTATAAGTCCGTCGGGAGTATCTGCTGTAATCGCCATATTCAGCGAAGTAAACAAATTAAGATTATACGACTCGCAACCGGGGATAGGGTAAATCAGAACGAGCGGCTTTCTGCAAGCAACGGCTTCCGTACTTGTAAGTCCGCCGGGTTTGGTATAAACGATATCCGCAGCAGACATAAACAGCGGCATTTCGTCTGTTTTGCCGAAAATTCTGAACATACAATCGTCCGAATATTTGCTTTGCAGTTCGTCAAACAGTTTTTTATTGTTTCCGCATATAATCGCCACCTGAATATCGGTCGCGTTACTCTTTTTGAATGCGTCGCTCAGCACGGTAAGATTTCCGGCCCCCATGCTTCCGCCGATCAAAAGTACGGTTTTCTTCGTGGTATCAAGTCCTAAATGCGTTTTACACTCGTTTTTATCGCGTTTTTTAGTCATTTCGGGCTTCACCGGTATACCTAACGGATGCAGTTTTTCTGCGGGAAGTCCGCGTTTAATCGATTCTTCTATCAAAGATTTATGCGATATAATATATTCGTCCGCGCACGTTTCTTCGATAAACGGAATATTAGTATAATCGGTAAACACAAAAAACACGGGCGGAACAGAAATACCCCGTCTTTTCATCGCGGTAAGCGTTTCGGCAGGGTATAAATGAGTGCATATAATGCCGTCGTAACTGTTTTCTTCCAAATATTTTTTCAGGTATTTAACCATACCTTTATTAAAAACGTATATGGGCGAATGTTTAGTGTGTTTTCCCCAGGACAGCGCAACCTTATAAGCAACGCCGAATGCTTCGGGAATATTCTGAACTGTTTTAATATAAGCGTTTGCAACCTTTTTAGCGGTTTTCTCGCTGCGCAGCGAGAAGAGTGCGCAGCGTAAGGTAATCAAAAACGAACGCTTCGTGTCCGAGTAGTACGAGTCGGTCTTTTATGGCGTTCGCGGCAGCGTCATGTCCGCCGCCTGTCTTGCACGATAAAATTAAATAATTCAAAGCCGCTCCTTGTGGCATATCGGCTATGCCGTTTATGGTTTTATAAGAAAGAAAACAAGGCTATAAGTCGATTATCAAACATTTTGCGCTTTTTCGTCGCTATTTTCTTTGTCGTGTTTGCCAAAGAATAAAAAGCTGAACGATACTTCTTTTTTGTCCGCTTTAAGCGACTTGAAGTGTTTCAGTATTACAAGCAGAGTAACAGCGGTGCAAATAACGTTTATAATCGGGTGGTGCAAAAATACAAAGCAAGCAAGCGTCCACACCAGATAGGTTAACGCGGTACGGAAAGAGTGCGGTTTAAGTACTGCAAACGTAGAAAAGAAAACGTAAATTGCCGCAAGAATCAGCCCCGCGGGCAATAAACTGTGCGTACCGAACAGAACCCCGAAACTTACCGCAATGCACTTTCCGCCTTTTTTAATATTAAAAACGGGGAATGCATGACCGACAACCGGCGCAATTACAATCGGAACAAACAACAGGCTTGTATGATCGAAAAACCGCGATGCAATAAAGACGGGTAGAAATCCTTTCAGCAAATCGCATAAAAGCACAAAAATGCCGATCGCAACTCCGCCGTATTTGAACGAGTTTGCCGTACCGGCGTTTCCGTCGTCCGAAATCTCGTATAAATCGATTTTTTTAATTTTTTTGCAAATCACATATCCGTACAAAACACTGCCGGATAAATATCCGCCGGCGATAAACAGAGTGTAAAGCAGAAACGTCGTCAAATTGTTAATGCTTGAATATGCCATAATAACCTTCTTTTGTCAAAAGATGTTGTCTGTATCTTTATAGAGTTTATACTCTCTTATGAAAGACATTCTATCACTCATTATCGTCAATGTCAACTTCAGGGGGTCTGTTTTCTTATCAATAATTATTGAAAAAGCCTCAAAACCGCCAAAAAACGTCAAATATTTTACTGTTTTATTTAATTTTAACGACTTTTTTCGTAAAACATATTGACAATACCCTTAATCGATGATATAATGCAACGACAATATGCAATACATTTGCAGAGAGATGGAAAGTGGATAAATTATATGCACAATTACAAGCGGTTTCGCCCGTATCCGCGGTCATTTTAGCGATCGCGATAATATTGCTTTCGGGTTTTCTTATGACCCGTCTGACAAAATTGCTCAAATTGCCCAACGTAACGGGATATATTCTCGCCGGCATTATCATAGGGCCTTTTTGCCTTAAAGCGGTGCCGCAGAACGTAATCGAAGGTTCGGCGTTTATATCGGATATCGCCCTTGCTTTTATAGCGTTCAGCGCAGGCGAATTTTTTCGTTTTTCCAATTTCAAAGGTAAGGGCAAACAACTCGTAATCATAACCGTGCTCGAAGCGCTTGCCGCGTCGCTCGTAGTTTTTGTTCTGATATATTTCATTCTCGGGCTGGATATTTGTTTTTCACTCGTAATGTCCGCGCTTGCGTCGGCAACGGCGCCCGCGTCAACGCTAATGACCATTCGTCAGACCAAGGCTAAAGGTGATTTCGTAGATACGCTCATTTCGGTCGTCGCGCTCGACGACGTAGTCAGTTTGCTTGCGTTCAGCGTAGCTATTTCCATTACGATGGCGAATATCGCGGGCGAAATCAACGCAAAATCGGTTCTTCTGCCGTTCCTTTATAATATAATATTGATAGCGATCGGCGCGGGGCTCGGTTTTATACTTAAAATTTTAATGGCTCGCCATTCAACCGATAACCGTCTTATAGTTTCGGTCGCGTTGCTGTTTACAGTATGCGGCGTCGGTGCTGCTCTCGGCGTATCCCCGTTGCTTGCGTGCATGGTAATGGGTATGGTGTATATCAACGTATCCGACGACGACAAACTTTTCAAACAACTCAATTACTTTTCCCCCCCGATATTGCTGTTTTTCTTCGTGCGGTCGGGTATGAGTTTCAGTTTAGATACGCTTTTCGACGTATCCTCGCGTGTAGCGGGCGTTCCGCTGCTGCTTATCGGCTGTCTGTATTTTATCGTTCGTATCGCCGGCAAATATCTCGGCGCGCTGCTCGGCTGCAAAATCAGCAAAAAACCGAAAAGAACAACGTATACTCTCGGTCTTGCGCTTATTCCGCAAGCGGGCGTAGCGATAGGTCTTTCCGAACTTGCCGCAAGAACTATCGGCGGCACTTTAGGTCCCGTAATTCAGACTGTTATAATGTCGTCGAGTATTCTTTATGAACTTATAGGCCCCGCAATGGCAAAACTCGCGCTTACTTTGTCAGGGTCGATCGGCGGCGAACACCCCGCCGTTTTAGACGCGCCGACGGAACCCGTAAAGACAGAAAAAGAATTGTTGCTAGAAAAAATGAACGCCATTCAGGAAGAAATAGAGCGGCACAATTATTCCCGTTCCGAAGAAGAAAAAGCCTTTGTCGACGCCGCCGAAGAGAGTGCCGATGAGTACGCTTTGCTTGATAGGAACCGCAAATTCATAAACAGAAGATAATATTACGAAAGTGCCTGTAATCGACTTATAGGCGGACTTTTTATAAAAAATAGGGTGAAAAAATGAATGATTTAATAGTAAAATTGTTAGGAGATTGGTGCAAAGGCTACGGAGTGTGCGGCGTGATTTTCAAATGCGTACTCGCAATGTGTTTATCGGCGATAGTCGGCGGAGAGCGCGCCACAAAACGTCACGCCGCGGGTTTAAGAACTTTCATGCTCGTGTCGCTCATTTCAACGCTTGCCGCTATGATCGACGGTTACATGATAACCGTTCTCGGCACAAAATTTTCTTTCGGTATCGCGGCGACCATAGTCGGTATCGCAATCGTCAGTTCCAACACGATATTATATAGTTCTAAAAGCCAGTTGAAAGGTCTTACCACGTCGGTTGCATTATGGGTAATGTCTATAATATCCATACTTATCGGGCTTGATCTTTACACCGTCGCGCTGATAGCATTCGTCGCGTTCATGATCTGCCTTACTTTCTTTATAAGAATGGAAGGCGCGTTCAAAAACCGTTCCGATCATTTCGAAATTCATCTCGAGCTCAACAGCAAAAACTCTTTGCAGGATTTCATGGCGACCGTCAGAAAGCTCGGTCTTAAAATCGACGATATCGAACTTAACGCGGCATACATGAACTCGGGGCTTTACGTTTATTCCATAGCGTTATCATTAGACCATACGGCAAAAAAATCAAAACTCGGTCATCACGATTATATCGAAGCCCTGTCCAAACTTGAATATGTAAACTACGTCGAAGAGCTCGAATAGTTTTTGCTAACCGGGTGTTCCGTCGTCTTTTTTTTCTCCGTCATCCTGAGATGCGCCCGCAAATCCTGCTTACGAAGGATCCAGACGTAAGCCGCACATTTCAATAATTCGCAAATCCTTTAAGCCTTCACCCTTTCACAACCCCCACATAAACAACCAAAAATATACATAAAAAAGCGATTGCAAACTATAAATCGATTGCAAATCGCTTTTTTTGGTGGTATAATCATTGACGATAAAAAACCAATCAGGAGTGATTGAAATGAGAAAACCCATTATAGCAGGCAACTGGAAAATGAATAAAACCCCTTCGCAGGGTGCTGAACTTGTAAACGAACTTAAGCCTTTGGTCGCAAATGCCGACTGTGACGTCGTCGTCTGCGTTCCGGCTACAGATATTTACGCAGTAGCGCAAGCGGTAAAGGGCAGCAACGTACATCTCGGTGCACAGAACGTACACTTTGCCGAAAGCGGCGCATACACCGGTGAAATTTCCGCCGATATGCTTCTCGAACTCGGCGTCGAATATGTAATCATCGGTCACAGCGAACGTCGTCAGTATTTCGGCGAAACCGACGAAACCGTCAACAAGAGAACGCTCACCGCTTTGAATAAAGGTCTTATTCCTATCGTATGCGTAGGAGAAACGCTCGAAGAACGTGAAAGCGGCAAGACCGAAGAAGTTCTTCACCGCCAGATAGTCGAAGGTCTTAAAGGCGTTGAAGACCTTACCAAACTTGTTGTCGCATACGAACCCGTATGGGCAATCGGAACGGGCAAAACCGCAACCGCGGAACAAGCAAACGAAACTATCGGCTATATCAGAAAAGTTCTTGCCGAAAACTTCTGCGCTAAATGCGCGGCTCAGGTTCGCATTCAGTACGGCGGCAGCATGAAGGGTTCCAACGCGAAAGAACTTATGGCTCAGCCCGAAATCGACGGCGGTCTTATCGGCGGCGCTTCGCTCAAAGCGGCAGACTTCGCGCTCGTTGTCAACTATAATAAATAATTTTGTCAAACAACGCCTCACGAACTTCCGTGGGGCGCTTGACGTATAACGGATTATACGCGCAACGCAACTTAACGTATAACTAAACTTAGCGTATAAACAAAAACGTAACGGCGCAAAATCGTATTCGGTCAAGCGCATAACATATAAGGAGAAATATATTATGAAAAAGATGAATACAAGACCGGTATGCTTGTTCATAATGGACGGCTACGGCATAAATCCCGATACTTACGGTAACGCAATCAAAGCTGCAAACGCAGGCGTAATCGAAAAATTCCAGAAAGAATATCCGCACACCAAACTCGGAGCCAGCGGCGAAGACGTCGGTCTTCCCGACGGGCAGATGGGTAACAGCGAAGTCGGTCATCTTAACATCGGCGCGGGCAGAATTATCCGTCAGGAACTTTCCCGCATTACCTATGAAATCAAAAACGGCGAATTTTTCGAAAATCCCGCTTTGGTTAAGGTTATGGACGACGTAAAAGCGAACGGCAAAAAACTTCACTTATACGGCTTGCTCTCGAGCGGTGGCGTTCACAGCCACATAACCCACCTTTTTGCCTTGCTCGAAATGGCTAAAAAGCGCGGTCTTAAAGAAGTATACGTTCATTGCTTTATGGACGGGCGCGACGTATCTCCCACAAGCGGCGCAGATTTTGTAAAAGAACTGCAGGCAAAAATCGACGAACTCGGCGTAGGCAAAATCGCTTCGCTGTCCGGCAGATACTACGCTATGGACAGAGATAAAAACTGGGACAGAGTCAAAAAGGCTTACGACATGTTGACCACGGGCGAAGGCGTACAGGCTACCGATCCCGTTCAGGCTGTTAAAGACAGTTATGCCGCAGGCGTAACCGACGAATTTATTCTTCCCACCAAGATATTCGAAAACGGCAAGCCCTTAGGTCTTATCGAAAACGGCGACGGTATAGTATTCTTCAACTTCCGTCCCGACAGAGCGCGCGAAATCACCCGCGCTTTCACGGAAAAAGATTTCAGCGACTTAGAACGCAAAACGGGCTTCCTTAATCCCGAATACGTCTGCTTCACCGAATACGACGCAACGCTCAAAAATCTTACAATCGCGTTCGGCAAACAGCATTATAAAAACACGCTCAGCGAATATCTTTCCGATAAAGGCTACACTCAGTTAAAAATAGCCGAAACCGAAAAGTACGCGCATGTAACATTCTTCTTCAACGGCGGGGTAGAAGCGCAGAATAAAAACGAAGACAGAATTCTCGTTCCGTCGCCCAAGGTCGCAACCTACGATCTGCAGCCCGAAATGAGCGCATACGGCGTAACCGAAAAAGTTCTCGCCGCTATCGAAAGCGATAAGTACGACGTAATTATACTTAACTATGCAAACTGTGATATGGTCGGTCATACCGGCGTGTTCGATGCCGCCGTCAAAGCTGTAAAAACGGTCGAAGAATGCATGGATAAAATTGTTGCGGCAGTTCTTAAAAAAGGCGGCAGCGCGCTTATCACCGCAGACCACGGCAACGCCGATAAAATGCTCGACGAAAACGGCAAACCTTTCACCGCTCACACGACCAATCTTGTTCCGTTCATTCTCGTAAGCGAACAGTTCAAGAACGTCAAACTCAGAAGTTCGGGCATATTAGCCGATATCGCGCCTACGCTTCTTACCGTTATGGGTGAAGAAATTCCTGCCGAAATGACGGGTAAGTGCCTTATCGAAGACTAAAACAGGCTGAAATAATCCAATAAATCCTTGCGTTGCGCGCTGTCGTGCCGAAAAATAGTGAACATGGCAATGTTTTTATCGATTTTTCAAGAAAAATCAAAAAAACGCTTGTTTTATTAAACTTGCTATGTTATAATAAATCGGTAAAATGATGACTGCGCGTAGCGCGAACGGAGATAGAGAGATGTCTGCATTATTAAATACTTTACTTGCTGCTAACAATTATAACCTTTACTACGGTTTAAGTTTGGCGTGTGTAATACTGACGGTTATCTGTGCGTTTTTCGTAATAATCGTCGTTATGATTCAGCCGGGCAATTCAAACGGAATCAGCGCGCTTGACGGCACGTCGGATACGTTCTACGGTAAAAACAAATCCAAAACGGTAGAAAGCAAACTCAAAAAGTTAACGGTAATCTGTATCGCAATAATGACGGTACTGATGATTGCCTTCTATCTGATAGCGATTCTGTTACCGGTTTCCTAATAAAAATCAAAAGCGGCTTAAGTAACGACTTACAGCCGTTTTTTTTTACCGACGTGCAGTAAAATTACGCGCTGCATAAATCGCTATATAATAATATCGCAGTCATAACATAATATACAATATGACATTCAGACAAAAAATAACAGAACAATTATCTTGCGGCGAGTTTTCCCGCATATCCGAAAAGACTTTGGCAAAACGTCTGTCTTTGTTTTCGGCAACAGATAAAAAAATCTTAAAAGAAACTCTTCGTTCGCTCGAAAAAGAAGGCGTTATCATTTTCGAAAACGGCTTTTATTCGTTGTTTAACGAAAATAATTACATTCGCGGAAAAATCCGCACTTTCGAGCGCGGCTTTGCTTTTTTATTACCCGAAAACGGCGAAAAGGATATGTTTATCCCGCCGCACGCCCGCAACGGCGCATATCAGGGTGATATCGTTCTTGCAAAAAAGACCTACGAGTCCGACGAGCAGAGCGACGAAGCCGAAGTAATAAAAATAATATCCCGCGGCACCACGCGCGTTTCGGGCATATTCCATTCGCACGGCAAATATTCTTACGTCGCGCCCGACGATAAAAATTTCGGTTCAAAAATCACCGTTGCAAAAAACAAAACTCTCGGCGCGGTATCGGGCGAGCAGGTGGTATGCAAAATCAACACATACCCCGTCGTCGGCGATCCGAGCGGTGAAATAACCGAAGTTTGCGGCAACCCGAACGACGTCGGCGCAAAAGAAGAATCTATTTTAATTACCGAAAACGTCCGTACCGAGTTCCCGCCGAAAGTTATTGCAGAAGCCGAAAAAATTCCCTTGCAGGTGTCAGAAAGCGCGGCGCAGGGCAGAAAAGATTTTCGTAAATTATTAACCGTTACTATCGACGGCGATACTGCAAAAGATTTCGACGACGCTATTTCCGTCGAGCAAACGACAGACGGCGGTTTCATTCTTTATGTTCATATCGCCGACGTTTCGGAGTATGTAAAGCAGGGCGGCGCAATCGACCGTGAAGCATATGAACGCGGAACGAGTATCTATCTTCCCGATAAGGTTATCCCTATGCTTCCCGAGCGTTTGTGCAACGGTATCTGTTCGCTCGTTCCCGATGAAGACAGGCTCACTTTAACCGTCTGTTTAACCTACGATAAAAAGGGTAATTTGATCGATAAGTCCTTCTATAAGTCGATTATCCGCTCATTCAAGCGTTTAACATACAAAAAAGTTCAGGCTGCTTTAGACGGCGATCCCGATATAAAAGAAGAATATAAAACCGTTCTTCCAATGCTTAAAACGGCGCGCAGACTTAAAGATTTATTGCTCGAAAAACGCAAGACAGACGGTTCGGTCGATCTTGACGTAGAAGAAAGTATCGTAACTGTAGAAAACGGCGAAATAATCGTCGATAAACATGAAGGTCTTGAAAGCGAAAGAATAATAGAGCAGTTCATGATAGCGGCAAACGTCGCCGTCGCCGAATTTGCATATTATGCAGATCTTCCGTGTATTTACAGGGTACACGAAAAGCCTTCCGCAGAAAAAACTCAGGCGTTTTACGAGTTTCTGTCGGTAATAGGTTACAATAACGTAAAACGGCTTTCTTATCCTAAAGATTACGAAAACGTGCTTGACGGTCTGCGCGATAAAGCCTTGTTCCCCGTCGTCAACAACGTAATGCTCAGAACAATGCAAAAAGCGGTCTATATGTCCGAAAACAGGGGGCATTTCGGTCTTAACGAAAAATGTTACTGTCATTTTACGTCGCCCATCCGCAGATATCCCGACCTTATCGTTCACAGAATATTAAAGGGAATACTCGAAGGTCGTTCGGGTGAAATCGCAGAAGAATATTCGCCTAAATCTGCCGAAATCGCGGCAAAATGCACCGATTGCGAAAGAAAAGCAGATGTTGTTTCCCGTAGTGTAGACGACGCATATATATGCAAATTTATGCAAGCCTTCACGGGCGATTTCTTCGAAGTTATCGTTTCGGGCGTCGCGCAGAACGGCTTATATGTACGCCTTGAAAACTCTATCGAAGGTTTTGTTCCCGTCGAGCGTTTGCCCCGCGGCAGATATGACTTTTTCGACCGCGGCTACGCTCTTATATCGGGCAGAAAAAAGTTTACTTTAGGCGACGAACTTATCGTAAAACTTATCGCAACCGACATTTCTTCGGGTAAAATTTATTTCGATTACGTCGGCAGAACGGACAATAAAAACTCGTAAACAAACAGGGGTAAAATAATACGTTAAAAACCATAAAAGGCTGTCTATAAGTCGATTATCGGCAATTTTAACCATTTACGGAGCAGAATTATGAAAGTAATATGCGAAAACAGAGAAGCGCGTCATGAATATTTTATTATAGAAAAATACGAAGCGGGCATATCGCTCGACGGCGGAGAAGTCAAGTCGATAAGGCTCGGCAATGTCAACCTTAAAGACAGTTTCTGCTCAATCGGCAACGGTAGTATTTTTCTCAAAAACATGCACATTTCGGTTTACGATAAATCGGGTGCCTATAACGTACGCGAAGCCAAGCGCGACCGTCGTTTACTTATGCATAAAAGTGAAATCAGAAAGCTCTTTTCAAAAACACAGGAAAAGGGTTTTACTCTCGTTCCGTTAAAACTTTATTTTAAGGACGCGCTTATCAAGGTCGAAATCGCGCTGTGCAAAGGCAAGCACACATTCGATAAAAAGCAGGCGCTTATGGAAAAAGACCTTAAACGCGCCGCCGAACGCGACGTCAAAAACTTTTAAGTAAAAGCTATCTATCCCATCATCCTGAGACGAACTCCCTTGCCGCACTTCCGAAGGATCCGGGCGCTCGCGCCGCATCTTTTCACAATCAAACTTCGCTTTCCCCCTTTGGGGAGAGTGGATTTTACGAGCTTGCGAGTAAAAGACGAGAGCGGACAAAAAACAAATTTTTCCGCTCGGCAATTTTTTCGAGGTAAACACGTTTTCCCGTCATCCTGAGACGAACTCCCTTGTCGCACTTCCGAAGGATCCGGGCGCTCGCGCCGCACAAACCAAAAATATAATATAAATCACCCATGACCAATTCGTCCAACTGCGAAAAACTTAATAAAAATGACGAACTCGGCGCAAATTGCACATTTCAATGGGTGCTTAGCGCGTTCAATAAAGTTTTATACGACTATTCGTATGTTTACTCCGCGACAGTCGTATTTATTTTATTTGTCGTTTTGTTTTCCAAAAACAATATTTATCCGTTCGGAAAACTCAGCATAAGCTGGTGTGACGGCGACCAGCAGTTTATTCCCTTGCTTTGCGATTTCAAAGATATTCTCGACGGCAAAAGCGGGTTTTTCTTCAGTAACGGAAACGCCGGCGGAATGAACTTTTACGGCGTTTACTTCTTCAATCTGTCAAGCCCGTTCACCTATATAATCGCGTTTTATCAAAAAAATCAGATGGCGCAGGCATTCAACGTTATCGTAATGCTCAAACTCATAACGTCGGCGGCTACAATGTCGTTACTTCTCAAACGCAAAACAAAAAATTTCGCGCTCGTTCTTTTTCCGTCGGTGCTTTACGCCTTTTCTGGTTACGCAATGATGTATTATCAGATAGCGCAGTGGCTCGATGTATACTACATGTTTCCGCTGCTGCTCATAGGTCTCGAGCGCATGACCGAAGGCAAAAGCAACATAATGTACACGGTCTGTCTTGTTCTTTGCGTGCTTTTCCACTTTTATCTGTCCTATCCTGTAATAATTTTTATAAGTCTTTATGCGGCAGTCTATACGGCGTATAATTACAAAACGGCGCAAAAATTCGCACTGTCATTCATAATCGGCTCGGTAATAGCCGCGTTTATAAGCGCGGCAATTCTGCTCCCTTGCTTTTTGCAATACACCGACTCCATGCGCACGTCAAGCATTACGGGAACGCTCAGATCAAGTAGCTTTTTTCCGTCGTCATACACCGCGTTTCCAACTTATTTCTGTCTTGCCTGCTTGCTTATATTCACGTTTTACTACTGCGCTAAAAACTATCGTGATTTTAAGGTCGCGCTCTTTTTATTGTCGCTCGTTCCCGTAATTATCGAACCCGTTGCCAAAGGGTGGCAGACTTTCAATTATATGTCTTTCCCCACGCGCTACGGCTTTATCCCCATAACGTTATGCTTATATTTCGCGGTCGGCGGAATAGAGCAGTTGTCAAAAGATTTTGCGGCAAAACCCGAATCCGTTGCAGGTATTTCCGATAAGCACGCCAAAAATTCAGTCAGCGCAAACAACAAAACAGCTCAAACCGAAAATTTCTTTATAAAATTCATAAAAGGGCAGAACATATCCGGTAAAATCTTTTATTCGGTTTTAGTCACAGTATGCGCAATACTCGTTTGCCGCTTTTCTGTTAAATATTATAACGAGAACGGCAAAAGTCTTTCGGCATTCGCACAGACTTTGTGGGGTAGCGAGTTATCGTATAAAGGTCTGCTTGTTTTCGCGCTCTTTTCATTCTTAGCGGGTGCCGTTCTCTTTGTCGCGCTCCGTTTCAAAGTAGCATTCAAAAGTGCCGTTTTCGGTGCTATAGGCTTATGTTTGATATTCGAATCGGTCTTTTCTTGTAACGTTTACATGATTTCCGCCGTGACCTTTCGTTCCGGATCCTATAATATGTCAAACAAGATAGAGCGCATTTCCGAACTCGACGGGCTTATTATAGACGACGATTTTTATCGCGTAAAAGTAGATAAAAAACTTTTCGAAGTAAACATGGTCGGGGCTATGGGCTATAACTCGTTGTCTCATTACACGTCGCTCAATTCCCGCAATTATATGATGACTGCAAAAGCGCTCGGCTATTCGTCCTACTGGATGGAGGTAAACTCGTGCGGCGGCACTATCTTTTCCGATGCGCTCGTCCGCAACAAATATACCGTTTATTCGGGCAAAAAGGGCGATTTATATAAAACGGACAACTATTCCGTTTCCCCAAACGACCTTTTGTTCCCCGCGGCATTCGTTACCGATATCGGCGAGTACGCAATCGATACGTCGCTCGAGCGTATGGCAATACAAGAAGAATTCTTCACAAAACTTACGGGCAAATCGGGGCTTTTCGAAAAGCATTCGCCTAAAACGCTTACCAATCTCGACGATACGTCCGCAAACGGCAAAATCGGTTTCACGCTCACGAACGAAAAGCAGAGCGGCGTTTCAGAGTATTCTATAAACGTCGTCGGCACCCGCCACATTTATTTAGACCTTTTCGACCGTTATTCCAATTCTTTATCCGAGCAGACTTATTCGTCCGTCGAATCGGTCGCCGTCTATAAAAACGGCACTTACGTGCGCTCTTTTGCCGATTATCCCGCGCAAAATTCCAACGGGATACTCGATCTCGGCGAGTTTTCGAACTGCCGCGTCAAAATAAACGTAAAACTTAAAAAGAACATAAACGCAACGTCATTCGGCGTGTTTTCGGTTGATAAAAAATTGCTCGAAAGTGCCGTTAATCAACTTATAGGCGGCGATTTCAAGCAAGTCAACAACGGGTTCAAATGTAATATCACGTCGGATAACGGCGGCTATCTGTTCGTTTCCGTTCCGTATGACAAAGGTTTCAAAGCGACGGTAAACGGCAAAAAGACGACCGTAAACAATTTCGGCGGCTTTATGGCTGTAAAACTCGATAAGGGTGAAAACGCAGTTTCTTTTAATTTTGTTCCGCGCGGTCTTAAGTCGAGCCTTATCGTAACGTGTTTCGGCTTACTTATTTTTATCTGTTACGTTGCATTCCGCAAGAAACTCGCATTTTTGGCAGAAAACAGTAAAAAGTTTGCCAAAGTATCGGCAAAAACGTCGCAAATCTGCGTTTACTTAACGCTTGCTCTCGGTGTGTTTATAATCGCGCTTATCTATCTTTTCCCCGTCTTCGTCAATCTCTTCCTGTAATTTTAGTCAATCTCTTCCTGTAATTTTAGCTCGCCGCGCACCCATCTCCCGTCATCCTGAGCCTTGCCCGCTTGCCCAACTCCCGAAGGATCCAGGCGAAGCCGCACGACCTGCAACGCCCCGCTCACACAATCTTAACGCAATCAAACCAAATCTTCCCGCACAGTCTGTCTCGCCCCGCGCCGCGTATTATAAAAACGCATATTAAAAATATATTATAATCTGTCGCGAAAAAATCGATTTTGCACATAAAATCGATTGATTTATCTTTCATATTTTAGTATAATGCTAAAGAGAAAAAAATCAACTGTGGGAGTTTATGCACCCGCACAAGGGCAGCAGCCGTTGATTTGCCGCTTATAAACCGAAATGTTAAAGGGCAGGCAAATTACTTCCGCAGATCGTCACACAGGAGCATTTTTATGAAAAAAATCCTTACAAGAACACTTACATTGCTTGTCGCAATCGTACTTTCGATCGGTGCGTTTTCCGGTTGTGAACTTGTCACCACCAATACCGATCGCGATATGAAGCAGGCAGTCGCAACTCTTTCCATCGGTAACAGAGAAAAAGACGGTGCGGCAGACATTCACACCGATTACATTCTTAAAAAAGAAATCATATCCGGTTTTCTGTCATATGGTTATACGTACGTTCAGTCCTACGGATATACGACTTCTAAGGCATACGCCGCGGTTCTCGAAAGATTGGTGCAGAGCAACGTAATCGTTCAGCAGGCGAAGATCGATCTGTCTTACTATTTCCTTGACCATAAAGACAATCCCGCCGACGGATTTGAAAAAGATTATGTCGAAACGATAAAGGCAAACGCGTCCGATATCGCTAAGGCAGAAGATATATACAACGCGAAAGTTTCCGCCGCGGACTATAAAAAGGCTTCCGAAGCGGGAGACTACAAAACTCTTGCCGGATATGAAAAAGTTTATCTTTCCGCATACGAAAAGGCACAGGCTCTTTATAACGTTCGCAGCAATATCAATTCGATGATCAAAAGTTATAAAGATTCCGATACCGAAACCAACGATAAAGAAAACGAAACTTTCACCGCAAGAACGGCTCCTACCGCCGCTACCGAAGAAGATCTTAAAGAATACGAAAAGAAGACCGCCGAAGTAGAAGACGATTACGATTTCAAAGTAGTTGCCGCAACTCTGGGTAACGAAGACGACTGGAGCACGATTAAGTCTCAGCTTCAGCAGGCAGCGTCCGACGGTAAAGTTACCGAGTACGCTCTCGATATGTATCTTTACGAAAACTTCAAGGTCGACCTTTCCGACAGTGAAAACAGAACGGCTCTCGGCAAAGCGATCAAGCAGCTCAAGACCAACGGCGTTATCGGCTCGAATGAAAGTTACGACCATTCCAAGGAAGAAGAAGTTCTCAAATATTCCTACTTCCAATACATGCTCAAGAGCCAGTACGACTCTATGATCGTTACCAAGTACGAAAACTCGCTCAAGTCCGACGCCAAGAAGACCATAGCAGGTTCTTCGGATGCTCTTAAAGAACAGTTCATCGCCGAATACGACGCGCAGAAAGAAAGTTACTTAAGCGATTACTCCGCTTACGAAACCGCGCTCGAAGCCGCAACCGAAGAAAAACCCGTATATTGCAATCCTTACGAAACGGGCGACTACGGTTACGTTCTCAACCTGCTCATCGGTTTCACGGATGAACAGACCGAAATTCTTAACAGCCTTAACAACAAAGCGGGCATAACCAACGCGCAGAAAAAACAGAACCGTGTCGAAATGCTCAAACAGCTTATCGCTCGCGATCAGCGTACCACTTGGGTTCAGTCGAGTTACGGCAAGTTCGAAAACAACACTTTCACTTTCGACAATAAGTATCTTGTCAGCGAAAACGGCAGTGCGGCATACAACACGCTTGCAAGCTTCAACGGCAGCGCAATTCTCAACCGCTCGTTTGAAGATAAAGATTCTTCCGGCGTAAAGACCACATCCTACTGGTTCAAAAACGTAAACGCCAACAGCATGGCATTTACTTCGACCGACGCGTCCGAAAGCACTTTCGTTAAAATGCTCAACGAACTCACCGGCATCGAAGAGAAGTATTACGAAAAGAACGAAATCGGTAAACTCACAGGTTTCACTGCAGACAGTGCCGAAAGGAAAGCATTCGAAGATCTCATGTTTGCTTACAGCACCGATACTGGCTGCTTGAATAAAGATTTCGGTTATCTCTATTCTGCTAAGACTTCCGGCAGTAAATACGTTCCCGAATTTGCCGAAGCGGCTAAAGCGGTTGTTGCCGAAGGCGAAGGCGCATACACGTTCGTTGCTACTCAGTACGGTTATCACATCATCGTTTGCACCAAGGTCGTTAAAGGCGACGGCGAAAAGACGGCAGCGGATATCTATAACGAAATCATAGCGAACGCAGACGAAAACGATCAATACAACAACACCAAGATCGATTCTATCCTTAGCGATTATATCACCAAGATTTCCAACAACATGGTCAACTCCTATATTAAGAAAGCCGAATACAAGAGCAACGCATATTCGGATATTATCGGTTCCGACGACGATCCCGCCAAAGCGGAATAATCGATAAAACAAACAAGAAGGTTGTCCTTTCGGGCAACCTTTTTCAATTATATTCGGCCTGTTATTCGTCATTTCCTGTCGCTCCAACGCCGAGCTTTTAGGTCATCCTGAGCCCGCTTCCTTGCCTAACTTACGAAGGATCTAGCCGTAAGGCGCATATTCTAATAATTCGCCAACCTTTTAAGCCTTCGCCCCTTGGAGAAGGGGGGGACCGCTTGCGGTGGATGCGGACTAAAAGCTAATTTTTCCGCTCGGCAAATTTCTTATCCTGGTACCACATCTCTCGGTCATCCTGAGCGTAGCCGAAGGATCCGGGCGCCCGCGCCGCACGACCCCAACGCCATTCCCGCACATCTAATAATTCGTCACCTTATATCCCGAACACATTCAAATAATAAAAAGGAAGCCCACAAATGAAAGTCATCATAAAACGCACAAATCCGAACGCAAAGCTACCCGAATACGCAAGCATAGGCGCGGCGGGTGCCGATTTATATAACGCCGGCGAAGAAGTCACCGTATTGCCCCACAAAAGCGCAGTTATCGGGACGGGTATAGCCATGCAGATTCCCGACGGATACGTCGGGTTAGTGTATGCCCGCAGCGGACTTGCTTGCAAACGCGGACTTGCCCCCGCAAACAAGGTCGGCGTAATAGACAGCGACTACCGCGGCGAAATCAAGGTCGTTTTATATAACCATTCCGACGAGCCGCAGACGGTATCTTCGCTAGAGCGTATCGCGCAGATAGTAATCGCCCCATATATTCGTTGCGAGTTTGAAGACGGTGAAATCGATTCCACCGATCGCGGTGCCGGCGGTTTCGGTTCCACGGGCAAATAATCCGCAAATTTTTGCTTTTCAAACAAATTTTCGCCTTTTGAAATACGTTAAAGTTTTATGTATAATGTCACAAATAGCGTTACATAATAATAACGCAAGGGGGGAAAACAATGAAAACTAAAAATACGCAAAAGACCACTACGCGTGGTTGCGGCAACAAGACGAGTAATTGCGGTGGAAGATCCACCAAAAATTGCAAGTAATGAGCAAGAAGAAACGAAAGACCGTAAAAACGGTCGACGGAAAAATGCAGTCGTCATTCGATCCTGCGGGTAGTTGGACGGGCAATTATCTGCTCGGTTATTATGAAGATCCCGTTCAGGACGTAGACGATCTGTAACCAAAACAGCGGCATGCAAAGTTTTTTGTACGCCGCATTTTTTTATAATTTTTGTTTTAATTCCGTCATCCTGAGACTTGCCCGCTTGCCCAACTCCCGAAGGATCCAGGCGCTCGCGCCGCACCACGAAAACGATACAAACCCCGTCTATAGGTCGTTTATCGGCACATAGTCGGGCTTTTTTTATTATTAACACGATCAAACCAAACCTTCGCCCTTTGGAGTTTAGACGTTTGGTATTTATTTTGCTTTAGAAAAATCTAACTTCGTTTTCCCCTTTTGGGGTAGATTCCCCCGATAGCGGGGGAAATGTCGCTTCAGCGACAAAAGGGGCGCGTCCGCCGCGTAGGCGAAGTGTCACGCAAGTGCCGAGAGAGGACTACCAGCCGCTGCTCCCGTACAAACATATTGTCAAAAGTGCAGCCATACATCCGTCATCCTGAGACGCGCTCCCTTGCCCAACTTACGAAGGATCCAGGCACGCAGTGCCGCATTCAAATAATCCGTCACCTTACCGCACGCCCCAACGCCATGCCCGCATCATATTCAAATAATAACGCACGACCTACAACGCCATGCCTGCGTATTCAAATAATAACGTACACCACCAAAAAAGGCCATGCGCATATCTAATAATCCGCCGTCACAACTCCGCGCATTCAGCATTCAACAATTTAACTGACAAAACTTCTAAAACCACTTGTTTTTTGTTTTGCAATCTGTTAATATAATATTGCATTTGTAGAACTCTATCCGATTGCTTAAAAATCGACAACCTAAAAGGAGAATATGTTATATAAAAAAATATCGCCAAAAGAATACGCGCAAAAACTAAAAACAGAATACAGACAGAACCCCGAAAAATGGTACGAATCGATAACTCCCGAAAGCGCGGCAGACGAATTTATCGGGCAAACCGATAACGATTATTCCGAAATCTGGCACGAGCATTGCGTTAAATGTTATAAAACTATAGATAAAAATTCGTCGGATTGTTATGTTTCCGAAGACGAATTTATATGGATCTGCGCGGATTGTTTTAATTCGGGCAAAAATAACAAAGCATTATAGTCAATATTTTTATGGAACCTTATATTTATAGAATACAACCAAACGAGTTGCCGCAAAAAGAAAACGATTTTTTACAAAGACTATATATTAACGAAGCTTTTATCGCCTTAAAAGAAGTATGCAATAAAAACAACGTCAGAATGGACGTGCATATAATAAAGTCAAAAGATGTCGCTATTTCGTCTTTAAGCATTGATTTTTTCGATATGCATAACAATCAGTTAAACGAGCCTGACGAACCCAGCGGAGCAATTTTTATTTATGAAACAATCTGTTTTATAAAAAACAATAAATATTACTTTATAGATTTGCTGAAAGAGCAGTGTTTTATCGGTCAATTATCGAAAATTTCCAACGACATTGGCAAAATTTACTTTACTCAATAGGGTGGTAATATGAATTTCTTTTACGAAGACGATACTTTTATCGAATTAGAAAACGGTTTTTGTTGGAAAGAATCACTTGATTATTTAGAAAGTCTTTATCTTAAAAATCCCACGTCGCAAATTTTATGCACAATCGTCGCTTCTGCGTGGTATTATTTTATCGAAGGAGCATGTATCAGTAAAGAATGGAAGGATACCGACCTTCTTTTGAATTTTTGGAAAAAATATATTGACTTAGGTCTGAAATTTTACCCGAACGACCCATATTTTAATTTTGTCGGCGGATATACATTGTCGCTCCATGGTTTTTTCTTCGATGCCGAATATGGCGGTAAATGGGAAGATCAAGGCAAAATTTTAATGCAGAAATGCTATTCTTTATCAAAAAACTTGCTCATAAACCGCCTTGCCGAAAATTTTCTGCTGAATGATAAATCAAAAAAACACATTCCGCTAAAGGGCGGTGAAAGTATTTGTTCTGAACTTTTTAGCGGTAAAAGCCTGATTAACCAATATTTTTATCAAATTTATTATGGGGGAGATATAATGTTCAGATTTGATGGAGAGCTTTCTACCGTCAGCAAATTGTATCTTATGAAATTAGGTCAAAAAGGGCAATTTGCAGGTGCGGCAATAGGGCTTATTCCTTTGGCTGTACTGTTCGTTATATTCGCTCTTAATGCAAGTATGTTGTTGCTGCTTTTTGTGCCGGTTATATTGGGCTGTATAGTAGTTGCCGGTTTATATAAACCGAATGATTGGAATAAAACGGCATTTGAGCATATTAAAATCGATAAAGAACTTATCGCATTTGAGTTTGACAAATATACCGAAAAGAAAACCGAAGACGTAAAAAAGGTGCTTGATTATGGCGAATTTTATGAGTTTCGGTTTTATTTTCCTTGGTGTTTCGGTGTTATTTGTCAAAAGGACTTACTTGTCGAAGGCACAATCGAAGAATTCGAACAATTTTTCGACGGCAAGATCGTCCGAAAAAAGTTAAAACTTAAAGTCTGACACCCCGTCATCCTGAGACGCACTCACTTGCTCGGCTCCCGAAGGATCCAGGCGAAGCCGCACGACCCCCAACGCCGCGCCGCACATTCTAATAATTACTAACTACAAAAAAATAGCGTAAGCCACTTAAAAACGGTTTACGCTATTATTTTTTTCAAAAAAACTGCTTGTTTTTTGTTTTGTAATCTGTTAAAAAAACAATAAAGGACCGAACGAATATTTAGTCGAAGAATGGCATAATATATGATTTTTGAGGATATGGTACAGAAAACATTTTGTATTTATGGGGAAATTGCTTTATTTTTTTAACTTGACGGCAAGACTTTTTCTGATACGCAAAAAAAGAGAAAGACATTATAGTCGCGTAAGTTAAAATGGCTATGGAAATCATTCGCCTAACGTTTACAAAGGGTACGAATTCGAGTACTTTGAATCGGAATTGCTCAAATTCTACATAATTCACCCAATTTTAATTGAATTTGTGCGTTTAATTGCCCAAACCTATTGACAATCGCCCAATTTAATGGTATAATTGTGCTAATCGTTAGGAGGTAGGCGTATGCGAAACTTTGATTACAGGAAATTAAAGGATATTAAGTG
>CAKQXZ010000020.1 GCA_934292955.1 uncultured Clostridia bacterium | reverse complement strand
AATTATATAATGATTAAGATAGTTTATAAACATTTTATCGTCGTCGTTAGGTTCACGGCGAATATCGATGAGCAACAGCGCGTGCGAAACATGCTCTTCATAAGCAAAAAAGTCTTCTATCGTGCGCGCCCATTTGAGTTTTTCCGCTTTAGAAACCTGCGCAAAACCGTACCCCGGAAGATCTGCAAGCGCAAACTGCCCCATATCGAAGTAGTTTACAAGTCTGGTGCGTCCGGGATCTTTAGACGTTCTTGCAAGTTTTTTTCTGTTCGATATCATATTTATAAACGAACTTTTGCCGACGTTGCTTCGCCCGCAAACTGCAATAAGCGGCTTATCGAACTGCATAAATCCGCTTCTGTCCGCAGCGGACTTCAAAAATTTAGCGTCGTTAATAATCATTTTTTCACCTGTTTATAGCGGCAATTATATCCGTATTTTACAAAAAATCGCCACGCTTTTATAAAGTAAAAGTCCGAATAACCGACTTATATGGCGACTTATCGGGATTTATCGTAAATTTTATTATTCTTTAATTTCGAATTCGGGAACCGCGTGTGCAAACACTTCGGTAGCCTGGCTAACGGGAACGAATTCTATCTTCTTGCGGTAGTTTTCGGGAATTTCTTCAAGGTCTTTAATATTGTTCTTAGGTATGATAACCGTTTTAATTCCGAGCCTGTACGCCGCAAGAGCCTTTTCTTTAAGTCCGCCTATAGGCAAAACCTTACCGCGGAGAGTAATTTCGCCCGTCATGGCAATGTTTTTGTTTACGGGCTTACCGGTAAACGCCGAATACAAAGCGGTAGCCATAGTTATACCCGCGCTCGGTCCGTCTTTAGGCGTTGCCCCTTCGGGAACGTGAATGTGAATGTCGCGGGTGGCAAAAAGATTTTCGTCTATACCGAACTTTTCGGCGTTGGAATGCAGATAGCTTATCGCTGTGCGTGCGCTTTCTTTCATAACGTCGCCGAGTTTACCCGTGAGCAGAATATCGCCCTTACCCGACGTTAAAACTACTTCTATAGTAAGCGTAGTTCCGCCGACAGCCGTCCACGCAAGCCCCGTTGCAGAACCGACTTCGGTTCCAAGGTCTGTATCGTCGGGCAAATATTTCTTTATCCCAAGATATTTAGGCAGATTGCTTTCGGTAACTTTATACTTTGTTTTTTGTCCGTTTTTAGCAACGTCGCAAGCGATTTTACGGCAGATTGTTCCGATTTCACGCTCGAGATTTCTTACGCCCGCTTCACGCGTATATCCGTCTATAATACCGTTAACGGCACTTTCGCTGAATTCCACGTCGATATTTTCAAGCCCGCTTGCCTTTTTGCGTTTGTCTATAAGATAGCGTTTTGCAATCTCCGCTTTTTCTTCGCGAGTGTATCCCGTAAGTTCTATTACTTCCATTCTGTCAAGCAACGGACCTGGAATGGTATCGAGCGAGTTTGCCGTCGTAACGAAAAGCACGTCCGACAAATCGAACGGCACCTCGAGATATCTGTCGCGGAAGGTCGCGTTCTGTTCGGGATCGAGCACTTCGAGCAGCGCGCTCGCAGGATCTCCCCTTAAATCGGAAGAAATTTTATCTATTTCGTCAAGCAAAAATACGGGGTTGCAAGTACCCGCGTCTTTCATTCCGTAAATAATACGACCGGGAATCGCGCCGATATACGTCTTTCTGTGACCGCGGATTTCGGCTTCGTCCTTAACCCCGCCAAGGCTCATTCTTACGAACTTTCTGCCGAGCGCCCTTGCTATAGAACTTGCGACCGAAGTCTTACCTACTCCCGGGGGACCTACAAGGCACAAAATAGAACCGCCGATTTTACCCGTCAGTTTCATAACCGAAAGGTATTCGAGTATACGCGTTTTAACCTTTTCAAGCCCGTAATGGTCGGCGTTAAGTATTTTTTCGGCTTCCGAAATATCTGTGTTATCGGTCGATTTCACGCCGAACGGCAGGTCTAAAATCCAGTCGATATAAGTACGCAAAACCGAATAATCCGGCAGCGACGAACTCATTTTAGACATTCTGAACAACTCTTTCAATGCCTTTTCTTCGACTTCTTTAGGCAAATGCTTGTCTAAAATAGCCTGTCTTAACTCGTCTTTTTCGTTTTCGTCGTCGCCGAGTTCCTGATGAATGGCTTTAAGTTGTTCGCGCAGATAGTATTCCTTCTGCCCTTTTTCTACGCTTTCGCGCACGCGGTCGTTAATGCGCACTTCGGCTTTTTTGATTTCTTCCGCCGCAACCAGAGTAGCAAGGAACAATTCGGTTCTTTTAAGCACCGAAACGGTCTGCAGAATTTCCTGTTTTTCTTCTTCGCCCGCGTCGATGCGGAAGGTCGCAACGTTAATAAACGCGTTCTGATCGTTAATCGAGAACAGCCTGTCCTTTTTAAGCGACTCGGTTTCGCCCGCTTTAATCGATTCTCTGAACTTGTTTTTAGCCATTTCGAAAGCGGCTTTCATTTCGGGACCGTCTTCGTATTCGGGCGGAAGTTCGCGCACTTTTACGGTAAATCTGTCGTCCGAAGTAACGTATTCGGTGATTTCCGCGCGATAAAGCCCTTCCACATGCGCGCTGACTGCGTTTTCAAAGTGGAAAGACCGTTTAATGCGGCACACCACGCCCACGTTATAAATATCTTCGGGCACCGGATCGTCCGCGTCTTTATCTTTTTGCGAAGCGATAAACACGAGTTTGTCACCGTTAGACGCGTCGCTTAAAGAAAGCAACGACTTAGCGCGCCCCACGTCGAAAGAAGTCGTAACGTCGGGAAACATAACCAAGCCTTTAAGAGCAATCATCGGCAGCACTTTTTCCGTTTCGTTCGGAACGAGCGCGACCGCTTCGTTTTCTTCTGTTATATTTTTAATATTTTCTGACATCTGTATTCTCTCCGTCAAGTCATATATCGTAGTAAACAACCGAAAAATTCACCTTTTGCGGGGGCATCCGTAACCGCTTAATCTGCGATTCTCCGCCAAAAATAATTCTTTCGTTGTGCATGACATTATATATACAACCCGAAAAAATGTCAAACGTTTGACCGCCGCTATATTTTGAAAAATAAGTTTATTCCCCGAATATCCCATTTTTCGACATAATAATTTGAATTATGCGTATTATTATGGTATAATCGGCGTATGAAAAAATGGATTTACGAAAAAACCGTTCTGATAACCGGCGCAAGTTCGGGGTTTGGCAAGTTGATTGCCGAAAAACTTATAAAACGCTATAATTGCACGGTTATAGGCACGGGCAGAAATAAAGAAAAGTTAGAAAAAGTAAAAGGCGAAACGGGCGAAAAGTTCATTTATTTTGCATTTGACGCAGGCGTAGAAAGCGAATGGCAGAACTTAGCCGAAACCCTTAAATCGCGCAATATTTATCCCGACGTTTTAATCAACAACGCGGGCATTCTTCCGCCGTTCAAGGCTTTTTCAAAAACCGAACAAGGCGAAGCCGAGCGCGTTTTTAACACAAACTTTTTCGCTTCCCTCTATTCGGTTCGCCACATCTTGCCGCTTATAAAAGAGCATTCTTCATCCCCCGCGGTAATAAACGTTTCAAGTTCGGCTTGCCTTGCGCAGGTAATAGGCACTTCTTTATATTCGGCTTCTAAAAGCGCGCTCGCGAGTTTCACTAAAATTCTTGCGCTCGAAAATAAAAACGTGTACGTCGCGCTCGTCTGCCCCGGGTTTTCGGATACGGCTATATTCCGCTCGCAAAAACAGACGGACGAAAAATCGGCTTCTATGATTAAAAAGTTCTGCTCCGATCCCGATAAAATCACCGATAAGCTTCTTAAAAAAATTCTTCGTAAACGTAAAAAAATCGTGCTCGGCGCAGACGCGAAAGCAATGGGCTTTTTCGGAAAACTCTTTCCGAATTTTACCGATAAAGCCATCGCAAAAGTGCTTTATAAAAGCAAGCTCGAAATTTTTTCCGAGGTCTTTTCCGATTAACAACCATATGCTATTTTCTAAAAATCGATATACAAAAACCGCCCGAAATCGAGCGGTTTTTTGATTAAATATAGTTCTATAGGTCGATTATCGGCTATTTTTCTAATGATTTATAGCCTATAACTTAATGTAAGGTTTACCTGCGGAAGAAAGGACTTTTTCGACCATTCCGCCTTTTTTGACAAAACCTGCAACAACTTGTTTTCCGCCGTTTACAACGCGCATATTTCTTTCCACCGCGCGGTCGTAATCTACCTTAAACGCCTTTTCGTCGTCGGTAATCGAAATTATAAGCAAGCGGTTCTGCTTTATCGCTTCGAGATATTCTTCGGGACATTTTTTGAACATGCACCTTGCAAGAAGAATTATCGCGCTCGCCTTGCCCGCAAGAATTTTATCGAGCAATATCCTTTCGCCCGTACTCTGAAAACCCGAAAGCACGGTAATATTTGGGTTTACGGCAATCTTATCTCCCCACGCGGCGATTTTGCCGTTAATCTTTTCGTCGTCGGTATCGGAAGACAAAAACGCGGTAAGCGATTTTTTAAGCAGTTCCTTATTCCCCATGTAATTCATAATTTTTCACCTTTCGTAAAAACGTTATTCGACTTCGTTTTATAAAAACGGAGCCGCCAATATCTGCCGCCCCGTTAAGTAAGTTTTTCGTATTATTTATTGCAATATGTCCGCCTATAAGCCGATTATCGCATATTTCGGCAATTTAACAAACTTACAGATATTTCTTTAAGTCGTTAACTCTGTCGAGTTTTTCCCACGGGAATTCATCTCTTCCGAAATGACCGTAAGCGGCGGTTTTTCTGTAAATGGGCTTTCTCAAGTCCAAAGTTTTAATAATCGAATACGGTCTTAAATCGAACTCTTTCAGAATGATTTCACAAATCTTTTCGTCCGAAAGCGCGCCCGTTCCGTTGGTGTCAACGAATAAAGAAACGGGCTTTGCAACGCCGATCGCATACGCAACTTCGATATGACATTCTTTGGCAAGCCCCGCGGCAACCACGTTTTTAGCGATATAACGCATCATGTAAGACGCGCTTCTGTCAACCTTGGTGGGGTCTTTTCCGCTGAACGAGCCGCCGCCGTGAGCGCAACTTCCGCCGTAGGTATCGACGATAATTTTTCTGCCGGTAAGCCCGCTGTCGCCGTGCGGTCCGCCTATTTCGAATCTGCCCGTCGGGTTAATGTAATATTTGGTATTTTCGTCGGCAAGTCCGCCTTCTAAAATAGGATCGATAACGTATTTTTTAACGTCTACCCTTAACTGTTCGGTCGAAACCGCTTCGGAATGCTGGGTAGAAACAACGACCGTATCCACTCTTATCGGCTTTCTTCCGTCGTATTCGACGGTGATCTGCGTTTTTCCGTCGGGGCGCAGATAGGTAAGAATGCCCTGTTTTCTTACGTCGGCAAGGCGTTTAGCCATTTTGTGCGCAAGAGAAATAGGCAGCGGCATAAATTCGGGCGTTTCGTCTGTTGCGTAACCGAACATAAGACCCTGATCGCCCGCGCCGAGAATGTCGGCTTGCTCGCCGCTTTCCCTGTGTTCGACCGAGTTATCAACGCCGAGCGCGATATCGGGGCTTTGGTCTTTAATAGACGTTAAAATAGCGCAGGTATCGCAGTCAAAGCCGTATTTTGCGCGGTCGTAACCGATTTCGCGAATGGTATTGCGCGCGATTTTATCGATATCGACGTAACATTTGGTACTGATTTCGCCGGTAATAAAAACCATACCGGTCGTAGCGACGCATTCGCAGGCAACTCTTGCGTTTTCGTCTTTTTCAAGAATGGCGTCAAGAACGGAATCCGCAATCTGATCGCAGATTTTATCGGGATGCCCTTCGGTAACGCTTTCGCTTGTGAAAAATTTTCTCATATGAAGTCCTTCGCCGCAATTCTTCGCATTAAACAATCTTTAGTGTCAACCTGCCCTGCGACGCTTTATTTTATTTGTGGTCACTGTTTATATTATATATCCGAAATATTCATTTGTCAAACATTAAATAAAGTGATAAAATAAATATGCAAGTCTATAATGCGCAAACGCCGCCGATCTGGCAAGCGCAAAACATAAACCTTGCAAAATCGCACGAATAAACATATGAACATAAACAAATGTAATCTCTGCCCGCGCACTTGCGGAACAGATCGAACAAAACAAGCGGGCGCCTGCGGCGAAACGGCGACAGTCCGCATAGCAAAATATTATCTTCACCCTTACGAAGAACCGCCTATCAGCGGCACCAACGGAAGCGGTGCGGTTTTCTTTTGCGGTTGCAGCTTAAAGTGCAGATTCTGCCAGAACTACGACCTGTCGCGCTCTCTTCGCGGTAAAGCGATAACGCCCGCAAGACTATCCGAAATTTTCAAAGAACTCGAAGACGCGGGCGCGCACAACATAAATCTCGTAACCCCCACGCACTTTTTAACAGAGATAGCCGAAGCTGTAAAAATCCGCCGCCCGAATATTCCAATCGTGTACAACACGCACGGATACGAGCGCGAAGAATGTCTTTCAGAAGCAGATAAATTCGTCGACGTTTACCTACCCGACCTTAAATATTTTTCACCCGAATCGTCAATGCGATACACGGGCATAAAAAACTATTTCGAAGTCGATTCGAACGCTATCCTGCACATGATGAACGTCCGCCAGACTGTTATCGAAAACGGGCTTATGACAAGCGGCGTTTGCGTACGACACCTGATACTGCCCATGAACCTGAACGAAACTTTCAACATTATCGACTGGTTCGACGAAAACAACAAAAACAACGCCTATTTTTCGCTTATGGCGCAATACACCCCTTTCGGCGATATCAAGGGCTACCCCGAACTCAACCGCCCGATCACCGCGCGCGAATATCGTCTTGCATGCGAAAAGGTTATGTCCGCAAGTTTTGCCGATCGGTGTTTTATTCAGGAACGCTCGTCTTCGGGCGAACAATTTATCCCCGCATGGGATTACTGACGTTAGGTATTCCTGTCGTTCAGTCAATTTCGTCGGGATTGTTCAACGCTGCAAGCACTTCTTTTTTAACAAACTTTTTGCAATCTTCGGGCGAATAAGCGGCAAGCCTTTGAGAAAGGCGCGTATCTTTATGCTCTTTTTCAAAATTTTTCATAAAACTATTATCGCCTTATCGGGCATTTATATACGGCGCAACGCAATTATATAAGCAGTTATATAAGCAATTATCAATAATACAAACCGTCTTATTCATGCCGAAAAATTTGCTCGGCAAAATATAAAATTTAACACGGAGAACCAAAATGATTACGATCGGAAACGACTGGGACGAAAAACTTGCGCCACTGTTTGAAAGCGAACTGTACTTAAAAATCCGCGAATTTCTTAAAAAAGAATACTCTACGCACGTAGTATATCCGTCTATGTACGATATTTTCAACGCGTTCAGGTACACCCCCTATTCGTCGGTAAAAGCGGTAATTTTAGGTCAGGACCCCTATCATAACGAAGGACAGGCTCACGGATTGTGTTTTTCGGTGCAGAAAGGAGTCGAACTCCCGCCGTCGCTCGTCAACATTTATAAAGAGCTCAAAAGCGATTTGGGGATAGAACCTTCAAAAAGCGGCTGCCTTACAAAGTGGGCTGAAAACGGCGTGTTTCTGCTTAACTCTACTTTGACCGTCCGCGCGGGGCAGGCAAACTCGCACAGCGGTTGCGGCTGGCAGCAGTTCACCGACGAAGTTATAAAAATTCTTGCCGCGCGTGAAAAACCTATGGTCTTTCTGCTTTGGGGCGGCAACGCGCGCAGTAAAAAGAAACTTATTTCGGGTAATCATCTCGTACTCGAATGCGCGCACCCCAGCCCGCTTTCCGCTTACAACGGCTTTTTCGGCTGCAAACATTTTTCAAAAGCCAATCAATTCCTTATCGATCACGGCGAAACGCCCATCGACTGGCACGTCGACTGAAAACAAAAACAGGCAAACGTAACGGCAACACCACATAAACAATAAAACACAACATAATACTCAACCACAACAACAAAACCGCCCCCATCAAGGCGCGCCTGCAACGTAGCTTAAGCAACACCAATCAAATATTGTTGCAATGCGCTTCCGATAATGATATAATAAAGACAAAAAAACGGAGAAATAACTTATGGCAATAAAATCTATAGACGCAGAAGACGATCAATTCGCATACCGCTACGACACGCAGTTACTTATCGACCGTCGCGATAAAGACCTTAACGAAAAGGAAATCGCAAAGTATATCACAAAGCATTTCGAAGGCAACAGCCTGATAGCCGTCGGCGACGAAACGCTTATTAAAATTCATTTCCACACCAACGAACCGTGGAAAATTTTGGAATACTGCAACACCGTCGGCGAAATTTACGATATCGTCGTCGAAGACATGATCAGGCAGACCAACGGTCTGCAAGGCTGACAATCGACAACCGGACATTCGATTTGAAAAAGGCGCGGCACTATGCCACGCCTTTTTATTGTAATTTTTTCTTCAACACTCAAAAAACACCCCTACGGAAAATTTCCGCGGGGGCGCTTTTATAAATCACGTTATAGACAAATCAGATAATATATTTATCTTCTTTCCGGGGCGCGTTCCTGAGTTCTTCGCGCTTAGCGTCGTAGCCGTTTCTGCCGAGAAGAGCGTAAGTCGCGTTCTTGCCGTTTTCAACACCCGGCTGATTGTAAGTATCGATGCCGAGCATTTCGCCGGTAAACGCGGTTTCCATCTGGAAGAAATACATAAGTTCGCCGATGGTGAAAGCGTTCACTTCGGGAAGAACAATCGTGCGGTTAAGTCTGCCCTTCGAAGTCAGCGCATATTCGGTCGCCTTGCGTTCTGCGGTAATGAGTTCATTCATCGTGTGACCACAGAGGAAGTTAACGTCGGGAATATTTTCGCAACCGTCGCTGATTACCTGTTCGCCCCTGTATGCGTCGACGGCAAGAAAAGTAACTACTTTATCGAAAGGACCTTCGGTATAAAGTTGAACCTGGCTGTGCTGATCGGTAACACCGAGCGACTTAACGGGCGTCTGCCCCGCATTAATCGTTTCGCCCTGCAGATTGACTTCTTTACCAAGGCTTTCGCCCCACAGCTGGCAGTACCAGTCAGCCATATATTTAAGGCTGTCTGCATACGGCATCATAACCGAAACGTTTTTGCCCCTTCTCATAGAAAGATAAGAAAGCAGCGCGCTCGTCATAGCGGGATTGCTCTTGAAATCTTTGCGCATGCAAAGTTTATCCATATATTTCGCGCCTTCGAGCATAGCCTTGATATCTATGCCGAGAACGGCAGCGGGCAACAAGCCTACCGGGCAGAGTTCGGAAAATCTTCCGCCTACTCCGTCGGGAATATAGAACGTCTTAAGACCTTCTTCTTTGGCGATCTTAATAAGGTTACCCTTACTCATCGAAGTCGTAGCGATCATATGGTCTTTAGCCTTGTCGCCGAACTTGTCCTTAAGCATTTTCATAATGATAAGGTACTGAGTCATGGTTTCGCTGGTCGAACCGCTCTTGGTAATAACGTTGAAAACGGTCTTATCGAGATCGATTACGTCAAGCAACGCGAGCATTCTTTCGGGATCCACGTTATCTTCGACGTAGAACTTAGGAGCCTTACGTTTAGACTTGGGCAGATCGTTGTGATGCAGATGGCAAAGAGCCTGAAAAACGGCTATAGGACCGAGCGCGCTTCCGCCGATGCCGAGAACCACGAAATTATCGCATTTTTTGCGGACTTCTTTAGCGGTAGCAAGAATGTCTTCTACAACTTCGTCCTGATTATACGGCAGTTCCGTCCAGCCCATCATGTTTTTGCCGCGACCTTCGGCAACGCGGTCGTATGCAAGCTTGCACAGATCTTTGTTGCATTCAAGTTCTTTTGCGTCAAAACCTTCGTTACCGACGAAAGGTTTCATCATGTTGTTGTAATCGAGTTTCGGGCGCATTTGTTCGCGCATTTCCTTGTTTATTCTCATTAGAGTATATCTCCCTAAAAAATTTTTTCTTTTATATCGCGCAGATAGTCGAGCGAACCTTTCAACTCTTCCATCGTGCGAAAATTATCTTTATAAACTTCGATAAGGCAATCTCCGCAAAATCCGTTGTATTTCAGAATGGTAAACAATTCCTTAAAATCAAACTTGCCGTTCTTTGTCGGAAGAGCGGTTTTGCCGTTTTCGTCTATGTCCGACAAATGCACCGTTTTTAGCGACGGTCCCATTTCTTCTATGTACGTTTTATAATCGTACCCGCTCACTCTCGCCTGCTTTACGTCAAGACAAGAGCATAACGACGGGCAATATTTTTTTACGTTTGCAAAAAATCCGGGCTTGCTGTAATAAGCCCATTCGACGTTTTCAAGGCACAAATCTACACCGTGTTTTTTTGCCATATCGCACAGCGCGCTCATGTAATACCCTATTTCTTCGTAATTGTCGTAGTTAATGCCCTTTTTGAAACGCGCTTTACCATGCAATGTATAAGCGGTTGCGCCCAAAATTTCAGCCGAAACAAGGCATTTTTCGTAAATATCGCAAGCGTCTTTTCTCGTTCTGTCGCAAGCGGAAAACAACTGCGGCTCGAAATGCGTGTTGAGCGTATGAACGGAATGTATTCTTAATCCGCCTTTTTTTTCAAGCAAAAGACGGGCAAAACTTTCTTCGTATTCGCAATACGTTTCCAAAAAAACTTCGGCAACGCGTGCGCCTATTTCGTCGAGTATCGGCAAAGCGTCTTCGTTATAATATCTTCCGAAAAGGCTCGCCGTAGAAATACCAATTTCCATATTTTACTAAGTATGCAGTTTTTTGTCTTATTTTTTGTTGATTACAGCCGTTTTTCGCCGCTGTAAAAAACGTAACCCCTTTATTATCGCGCCGCCTTTCGGCGGCGCGAAATATAATAAAAGGCGGTCTATAAGTCGATTATCGGCTTATTTAAGTTTTACATTATAAGGCTTTTGTTTTAAGCCCCGTAAAGTTTCTATATATAAATATCAAATCAGAAAATCGGATCTATAAGTCCCATATCTCCGTCGTCGCGCAGATACAGAACTTTGACTTTTCCGCTCGCCTTATCCAGGAACACATAGAAGTTATGACCTAAAAGTTCGAACTCTTCCATTGCTTCGTCAACGTCCATAGGCGTAAGATTGAACTGTTTTGTCTTGACGAGTTTTGCGGGTTCGAGTTCCTGAACGGAAAATTCCTGTTCGTCAAGCGCGTTACGGCGAAGTTGTTTTTCGAGTTTAGAACGGTGTTTATATATCTGTCTTTCGAGTTTGGGAACCACAAGATCGATGCCGTCGTAAAAATTGTCCGCATAAGCCTGCGCTCTGAGCAGATTGTTTTTGTAATTTACTTCAAGTTCGATTTTGCACGTCCTGTTTTCTTTTTTCAGATATACTTTGCATTTACTGTCATCTTCGAAGTATCTGTCGAGTTTGGCGACCTTCTTTTCGATAATAGAAGAGATCTTTTCGTTTACCTGATAGTTTTTAGCAATGATTTCAATAGTCATAATAAGCCTCCGTTAGATGATTATATATTCGATCGAATCACCCTTCGCCACGAGTTTGACTATATCTCCGTCGGTAATGCGCCCCGCGATGATTTCGTCGGAAAGCATATCTTCGATAAGATTCTGAATGGCGCGCCTTAACGGTCTTGCTCCGTATTCGGGATCAAACCCGACGTCGAGTATAACCCGATCTATCGATTCGTCGGTTATAAGTTCGATCTGCTTTGCGGCAAGCCGTTTCTTAAGCGATGAAAGCAATAGTTCAACGATTTTTCCGCATTCCTCACGGGTTAATTTACGGAAAGCGACTATGTCGTCCACGCGGTTCAGAAACTCCGGCTTGAACTGCCTTTCCAAAGCTTTTTTTACACGAACTTCCAAAGAAACTTCGTTTTGCACATCGCCGAATCCTGTCGGCGTAGCCGTATCGAAACATTCTCTGGCTCCGACGTTCGAAGTCATAATGATAATTGTATTTTTGAAATCGACGACTCTGCCCTTGCTGTCCGTCAGTCTGCCGTCGTCGAGTATCTGCAGAAATATATTGAATATATCGGGGTGAGCCTTTTCTATTTCGTCGAACAGCACGACCGAATAAGGTTTTCTTCTCACTTTTCCCGTAAGTTGACCTTCTTCTTCATATCCGACATACCCCGGAGCAACGCCTATAAGTTTGCTCACGTCGTGCTTTTCGGGATATTCGCTCATATCTATTCTGATAATCGCTTTTTCGTCGCCGAACACCGCTTCGGCAAGAGCCTTGGCAAGTTCGGTTTTACCTACTCCGGTAGGTCCCACGAAAATAAACGAACCGCTCGGTCTTTTTGGGTCTTTAAGATCGGCTCTCGAACGCTTGAGCGCGCGCGCAACCGCTTTAACAGCCCTTTCCTGACCGATAACGCGTTTTGCCAGCTCGTCTTCGAGATGGAGTAATTTCCTGCTCTCTTCTTCGCTTATGCCGGTAATGGGAATATTTGTAATATTGCTGATTGTTTCGGCAACGTCTTCACGGTCAACGGTAGGATAATTGCCCGTTTCTTTGGCTTTAACGTTTGCTTTCAGCCTGTCAAGCTCGGCTTTCTTTTCCTTTATCTGCTTTGTCGTATCCGAAAGTTTGTCAAGATCGACTATGCTCTTGAAGAAATCGCGCTGAGAATCAAGCATTTTAAGCCATTTTTCGGTTTCGCGCATCTTGCTTTCGCAACCCGCAAACTCGATTTTTACTCTCGCCGCCGCTTCGTCTATAATATCTATCGCCTTATCGGGCAGATTTCTGTCTGTAATATATCTTTCCGAAAGGTCGACCGCGGCATCTATCGCTCTGTCGGTAATAACCACTCGGTGATGTTCTTCGAATTTTTCCCTAAGACCCCTGAGTATTTCCTTTGCCGCATCGGTCGAGGGCGGATCAACGTTCACCACCTGAAATCTGCGCTCCAAAGCGGGATCTTTTTCTATATATTTTCTGTATTCGTCAATCGTGGTTGCGCCGATAACTTTAAGTTCGCCGCGCGCAAGAGCTGGTTTTAACATTTCGGCAACGTCCATGCCCGAACTGTCTTTAGAACCGCCCGTTCCCACGATATTGTGTATTTCGTCTATAAAAAGAATGATATTCTCGTCGCGTTTCAATGCGTCGAGCGCGCGTTTGAACCGTTCTTCGAACTCCCCGCGATACTTCGCCCCCGCAATCAGGTTTGACATATCGAGCGAGAAAATCTCTTTTCCGTTAAGACACTCCGGCACGTTTCCCGAAACGACGGCTTGCGCCAGCCCTTCTACGACCGCGCTTTTGCCTACCCCCGCTTCACCAACGAGAACGGGGCTGTTTTTAGTTCTTCTCGACAGAGCCGTTATAACCCTTTCTATAACGTCTTCACGACCGATAACAGGGTCGAGTTTCCCCTGACGGGCAAGCTCGGTAAGATTTACGCCGAACTCGTCCAGAGCGTTTACTTCTTCGTTCGCTTCGGGTTCGTCGTAATCGTCCGCTTTTTCGCTATAATCTTTTTTATTCTGCTTTGCGGGCTTGTCCGAAACAAGTTCGTCGGCAGATTTTTTCGATTTCACGCTTTCGGAAGAGTTTTCTTTCAAAGATTTTTCTTCTTTTTGCGCTTTTTTATAATCGGCAATAAGTTTTTTACCTATATCTTCGGGAATTTTCAGTATTGCCGCAAGCCTGACAGTAACATGGCTTACAGGCACGCCGAGCGATCTGAGCATACGCGCCGCAACGGAACCGTCCGCACTGAGCATCGCAAACAGCACATGCTCGGTGCCCACGCATTTATCGCCGATGTCGCTTGCTATTCCCATCGCGACCGACAAAATCATCGACGTGTTCGTCGAAAATTCGGGTCTGCCGCGAAAATCGCCTTCTTTTAACTGACTTTTAAGCAATGCATAAAACTTTTTGAACGTAACGCCGTACTCTTTCAGAAAATTCGCGGTAAAACTACCCGTTCTGAAAAGAATACCGCATAAAATCTGCTCCGAGCCTATATACGGCAATTTATATTCTTTTGATATGGAAGAAGCAACTTTTATCGCTTCCGCAAGATTAGGAGTGAATTTTTCGTTCATATAATTGCCCGCGGGATCTGCCGCACACACGGCACAACCCGATCAAAAAGTTTTCGTCAATATTTCGTTTTCTTTATTTGTCGCCGAACGCCGCCGTAATCCGAATTATTCCGCGACGTTACTCAATCGGCAAACTATTTATAATCATTTAATGATGAGCGAAGCAAGCCTTTCGCGCACGAACTTTGCGCGGATTTCGTCGCGCAGAACAGGGCTTGCAAAACTGTTTTCTTCGGCATTTGTCAGTTCAAGAAGATAACATGGTCTTGCGCACACCATAAGGTCGTCGAGCGCGCTGACGCTTTTAACCCTTATAAACCCGAGCGAAACGCCCAGTTTTACGTTGCAAAGCGCGGCTAAAAATTCGTTATACGAAATTCTTCTGCAATACAGCAGTATGCCGAGCGAACGGAAGATTTCGTCCTGCGCCTGCATTTCGTCGGCGCGGTAATAGACCTGTTGCAGGTCGTTTTCATGCTCGGCTACGTCGCGAACGAACTGCGTAACCGAATTTATCATAGCGGTTTCGCTTCGCCCGAGCGTAACTTCGTTGCTTATCTGATATAAAAATCCCGTTCCGTCGCTGCCTTCGCCGAACGCCCCGCGAACGGTCAGATTAAGATCTGCCGCCCTTTCGTTAAGTTCGTCAAGTTTTCCGAGTTTAACGTGCGCGGGCAGAAAGGTCATCATGGAAGCGCGCATTCCCGTGCCTAAATTGGTCGGGCATGCGGTAATATAGCCGTATCTTTCGTTCCGGCAGAAGTTAAGCGTTACGTCAAGCCACTTGTCAAGCCCGTTCAGTTTTTCAAACGCGCCCGCAAGATCGCCCCCGCGAACGAGATACTGCTCCCGAATATGGTCTTCTTCGTTGACCATAACCGAAAGATCGCCGTTTTCCGAATAAGCTACCGCGCCTATTCTGCTTTTTATAAGCGCGTCCGAAATAATATATCTTTCTTTCAGCGCGCCCACAAGCGTGGGGTCGGCTTCGCTTATCTTCAAAAATCTGAATTTTCCGAATCTGTCGAGCGAGCGAAAGGTTTTGTTTATTATATCCCTTGCTTCGGTTGAGTTATCCAAGGCGGCGGGAAATCTATGCCCTTTAAGATTGCGGGCAAGCCGTATTCTCGACGAAACAATCGTTCCCGTTAAAATATCGCTCATAGTTCGTCCGCCTTCTGAACCTTTCTTATTATGGGATCCAGTTGATCGGCGAACCGTTCGTAACATTTTTCGCACCCGACGATCCATGTTTCTTTGATTTCGTCGAGCGAACGCCCGCAATATCTGCAACGCTGAATTTCTTCAACCTGCACATTTTCGGGGTTTTCGTAGCACTCGCGGCAAAGCCTTAACGTGACCTTTTCGCCGCCGATCATCCTTGTTACTTTAACGACAGGTTCTCTCCTGTTACATTTATCACATAGCATAAGCACCTGAATATAAGTGTGTTCCCGTATGTACTGTAATTTTTGTACCTATATTGTACTATAAAATCGCAATAAAATAAATAGTTTTTGCAAAAATTTTTTGCGATGATTTTTATTTTATTTTTTCTATATGCGCTCTGAGTTTCTTTTCGTAACGTTTATCGAGCAACGCAAAATCGATATTCGCCTGCAGATAGCCCGAAACGTCGCCCATGTCGTATCTTACGCCTTCGAATGCATAAGCGTTTACGCCGTTTTCGGGGATATCCAGAGTGAACGAATCGGTAAGCTGATATTCGTTATTCTTTCCGCGTTTAATTCTGTGCAGCAAATCGAAAAATCCGCCGCGCAAAATATATCTGCCGAGCGGCGCAAGATCGCTCTTTTCCGTACCGGGATCGGGCTTTTCGGTAATGGCGGTAACGTTGTAAGTTCTGCCGTTAACATTATCGAACTCGACCGAAGCGTATTTGTAAACGTTTTCAAATCCGACGTTTTTAACGCCTATGGTCGTTCTGCCGCTTTCGTAAAAACTTTCGGCAAGCTGACCGATAACGGGTTTATCCGAAAGCATTACGTCGTCGCCGAACATAACGGCAAACGGCTCGTTTCCGATATACTTTTCGGCACACAGCACCGCATGCCCGGTTCCCGCCTGCCTTTCCTGTTCGATAAACGTAATCTTTGCAAGGTCGTTCAGTCTGCGCACGCATTCGAGATACTCTTTCGCCCCGCACTCTTCAAGATGGTTTTCAAGATCCGTAGCGGGCGAAAAATGCGCCTGAATTATGTCTTTATGCTGACCGACCACAAGGTATATTTCTTCTATGCCGCCGGCAACCGCTTCTTCTACAACCACCTGCACCGCAGGACGGTTGACGATAGGCAGCATTGCTTTCGGCACGGCTTTGGTAAAAGGAAGGAATCTCGTGCCGTATCCCGCAACGGGAATAACGGCTTTTTTGATTTTTTGCATCATTCTCCTGCGGAACGCCCCGAACATTCGGAACGTTCCGTTAATTTGTCATATTTTTTATTCGGGCAACTACCCACTAACATTATATGGCTTAAAAGCCTTATATCGACCTGACCGTCTAATTATATTAAGTCAGCCGCAGTAATTGGGTTAAGTCGCCCTATCGAACAGAACTTTCCGCCGAAATTACTTCGTTCCGAACAGTCTGTCGCCCGCGTCGCCGAGTCCCGGGATAATATAAGCGTTTTCGTTAAGTTTTTCGTCGAGCGCGGCAACGAAAATTTCTACGTCGGGGTGCGCTTTCTGAACGGCTTCAACGCCTTCCGGAGCGGCAATAAGGTTCATAAGTTTAATATCTTTGCAACCGCGCTGCTTTATTGCCGAAATTGCCGCGATCGCGCTGCCGCCGGTAGCGAGCATCGGGTCTACGACGATAAGCGTTCTTTCCTGAGCGTCGATAGGAAGTTTGCAATAATATTCAACGGGCTGATGGGTCTGCGGATCGCGATACATACCGATATGCCCTACTTTCGCGTTGGGTACAAGGCTTAAAATGCCGTTAACCATACCGAGTCCCGCTCTTAAAATGGGGATAACGCCGATACTTCTGCCCGCAACGACTTTGCTTTTCGTTTTGCAGATAGGCGTTTCGATTTCGATTTCTTCAAGCGGAAGATTACGGGTTACTTCGTAAGCCATAAGCAAAGAAATTTCGTCAACAAGCTCTCTGAAATCTTTGGTGTTGGTTTCTTTTTTTCTGATGTTGGTGATTTTGTGTTGGATAAGTGGGTGATTCAGTACGTGAAAGTTAGATGTGTTCATTGCAATTTTATCTCCCTTTATAAAAGATTCCGTTTTTTTGCATGCCTTATTTTACATGCGGATCACCGCCCAAAATGTGCGATAATCGACTTATACCGCCGTTTTTGCGTTCTTTGCGCAAATTCGGAGCATCTACAATATATCTTGAACGCACGCGCTTTATTGCGTTATTTTAGCTTTATTGCGTTATTTTATTATATCCGCAACTACATCCGCGGGCAATTTAGGTCGTTTTGTTAATTCTTTTCTTCTATCGCGGTAATTTTCGCAATTCTGCGCGCGTGTCTTCCGCCGTCGAACGGAGTATTGACGTATGTATCAACAATCCTTAAAGCAAGGTCTACGCCCAGCACTCTTGCGCCAAGGCACAATATATTGGAATCGTTATGCCGTCTTGTCATTTCGGCAGAGAAACAATCCCCGCAAAGCGAAGCGCGCACGCCGTTTACCTTATTTGCCGCAATACTCATGCCGACCCCCGTGCCGCAAATCAGAATTCCGAGTTCATATCCGCCGTTTGTTACGGCATTTGCAACCTTTTCGGCATAATCGGGATAGTCAACCGAAGTCGTTTCGTCCGTCCCGAAGTTTTCCACGGTATGCCCCGCTTCTTCCAGATGAGCCTGTATCGCCTTTTTATATTCGGTTCCCGCATGGTCGTTGGCAATGGCAATTTTCATTATTTTTCTCTCCATTATAGCCGATAATCGACTTATAGGCGCACATTTATAATAAATGCGGCGTATATAAGCAATTATTTCAAGCGTTTTTCTATTTATTAACGATAGGTTCGAACGGTTATTTATTTATTAGTTCGAATATTTTTTTGCACGCCGCCGCAAGCACTCTCGCGCAGTCGTCGTATTCGCGCTGATCCATTCCGTATGGGTCGGGAATATCCCCGCAAGCGGTAAGTTCGTCTAACGTATAGACGTTATCGAATCCCACAAACATATTCTTATGCCCTTCGGTCATACACAGAACGGCGTTCTGTTTGCGGCAAAGCTCGGCGGTCGCCTTATGCGTTTTGAAACGACGAACGGAAATCCCAATATTTTTAAGCGCGGCTTTAGCCTTGGGATTTATGCCGTCGTCATCGTTGATACATATCCCCGCGGAACTGATTTTTATGTTTTCCGCGCCCGCTTTTTTCACTATGTCTTTAAGAATATATTCCGCCATCGGGCTGCGACAGGTATTCCCCGTGCAAACAAAAAGTATTTTAATCATTTTTCTTTGTAAAACGCTTTCGAATATCTGTTGTTAACGCTCATAAGCAGTTCGTCTTTGACGTCGAGCGTAAACCCGATGATAATATCGTATTTTTCGCCTTCGCGCAGCATCTCGTACAAATTCGCAGCCATTTCTTCGCCGTTTTTTCCGAGATTGAGCGTTATTCTTTGCCCGAGTTTTTCTGCCATTTCGTTATCGGCAAGAAAAACGGGGTTTTTGCCCGCGGCAACGTATTCGTCATACAGCGCGATCGCCTTGTTTACGTCCGTCCTTTCAAACAGAGCCGTTTCGCAGGACGGACAATAATGCCTGTATTTCATTCCGGGCGACTTGGCTTTGCCGACCGTATTTTCGTCGGCATAAGTGCATTTTCCGCACACTTTAGCCACCATTTCTGCGGTTACAAGCCCTTTTCTTAAAATCACGGGGTATTCGCCCGTCGCGTCGAGAACGGTGCTTTCAATACCGCCCGAACATCTTCCGCCGTCGAGTATCAAAGGAATTTTTCCGTTGAAATCGTTAAAAACATGCATTGCCGTAACAGGGCTTACATGCTTTGAAATATTTGCCGACGGCGCGGCAATCGGTTTGTTTACATACCGCAAAAATTCCTGCGCCGCGGGGCTTTGGGGCACTCTTACAGCAAGAGTGTTAAGCCCGCACGATACGAGCGGCGAAACCTTGCCCACGCTTTTATAAACTATGGTCAACGGTCCAGGCAAAAAGGCTTCGCGCAACTTTTCGGTATATGGGAAAGCCCCGTCTATAAGCGTTGAAATATCGTAATCTTTATGTACATGAACAATCAGCGGGTTATCGCTCGGTCGCCCTTTTACCCGGTAAACGTTCCTTATTGCGTCGTCGTCAGTCGCAAGCGCGCCAAGCCCGTAAACCGTTTCGGTAGGAAAAGCCACCGCTTCGCCCTTGCAGATAAGTTCGTCCGCAAGCCTTAAAGACTCTTCGTTAATTGCTTTTACAAGCGTATCCATATCTATGCCTTTATTTTAAGCGCACCCATATAGACGCGCATATATCGATAACCGTCCGCAAGTAAACACGAACGTTATATCCTTTGTTAAATCTGCCGCGAATCGTAACACGGCTGCCTTTTAATACCTTAAAACCGCTTTTTGCGTTATCAATCGAATAAAACGTCTGCTTCGCCGCCCGCGTTTTTATCAGAGCCGTCGTTATTTTCGGTCGCGCCGCCCGCGTTATCGGCAAAATCGCCGCCGTAAAAACCGCCGTCCTGCGGGGCGTCTTCGTCGGAATAAACCATATCGGGTTCGAATCCGTCGTCGATTTTTTCAAGATCGCCGCTTTCTTCCCTTTCGTCTTCGGTATCTTCTTTCGGTCTGAATCCGCCGGGCGCCGAAACTTCGTAGCCCGTAAAGTTGACGAATTTGGAGTATTCGCCCTTAAACAGCAGTTTCGCGCTGCCGCGATCGCCGCTTCTGTTCTTTTCTATAATGACTTCGGCAACGTTCTTTTCGACCGCGCCCGAAGCAACTTCCTTGGGGTCGGCTACCTTGTCGGGGCGATAAATGAACATAACGATGTCCGCGTCCTGCTCGATAGAGCCCGATTCACGCAAGTCGGAAAGCATTGGCTTACCCTTTCTCTGCGTTACCCCGCGCGACAACTGCGACAGCGCAAGCACAGGCACGTTAAGGTCTTTTGCAATAACTTTAAGTCCGCGCGAAATCTCGGTAACTTCCTGCTGACGGTTTTCCGCGCTTCTCACGTCGGGATAAATAAGCTGCAGGTGGTCGACAACGATCATATCGAGCCCGTGCGTGGCCTTAAGTCTTCTGCACTTAGACAAAATGGTCGTAATATTGTTAGTCGGCGAATCGTCGACATAAATAGGTGCTTTTTTAAGGATTTTCTGCGCTTCCCAAAGACGTTTCCAGCCGCTTTCGTCGGTTTCGGAAAGTTTACCTTTCTGCAGCAGATCCATTCTGACCTTACCTATAGAGCAAAGCAATTTCTGCGCAAGTTCTTCTTTGGTCATTTCCAATGCGAACATGGCGCAAACCTTGTTCTGCTTAATGGCGATATTTTCCATCATATTGAGCGCAAGCGTAGTTTTACCGTCCGACGGACGAGCGGCAAGAATTACAAGGTTGCCCTTCTTAAAGCCGTTCGTAAGGTCGTCGATACGCGTAAAGCCGGTCATCAGCCCGCGCTTGAAACCCTTTTCGCGCTCGATCTGCTCAAGGTCGTTAAGCAGCGGGTCGTAAGTGTCGGCAAGCGAAACAAGGCTCGACGTTTCGTTTTCTTCCGAAATTCTGAAAATTTCGTTTTCCGCCATCATAAGCGTCTGCTTGCTGTCGGTACTCTTTCTCGCTTCGGTCGCTATCTTTTCGCTGCTTCGGATAAGCCGTCTTAACGTGCTGTCGCGACGGACGATCGAACGATAATATTTATAGTTCGCACTCGACGGCATGCCCGTAACAAGTCGGGTAAGATAATCCATCCCGCCCGCCTTTTCGAGCGTGCCCGTTTTTTCCATTTCGTCGGAAAGCGTAACGATATCGACAGGCTTGTTTTGCCTTACGATTTCTTTCATCGCCCGCACGATCAACTTATGCGACTCGGTATAAAAATCGTCTTCCGAAGTCGTCGCAAGCATATCGAGTTGTATTTCCTGATCTACCAGAACGCAGCCCAGAAAAGATTGTTCGGCTTCCAGACTATACGGAAGCGCACTGAATTTATCTGCCATTTTTCCCTTTTGGTATTTCTTATAAATGCGGCGCGCCTTATCGGAATAACCGCCCTGCAGCGCCGTTTATATTATAAACCGTTTATATTATAAAGTTATTATTTACCGAGCGCCTTAAACTGATTAAGCGCGTCTTCGAAAGAAGCCATAGCCGCTTCGAACGGTTTGCGCGAAGTAAGGTCCACTCCCGCGAGTTTAAGCAGTTCAACGGGGCAATCGCTTCCGCCCGACGACAAGAATCTGAAATAATCTTTAACGGCGGGTTCGCCTTCGTTGTATATTCTTTCGGCAATGGTAATTGCGCTCGTTATGCCTGTTGCGTATTTATAAACGTAGAACGCATTGTAAAAATGGGGAATTCTTGCCCATTCGTAAGCGATTTCGGGATCGGAAACCATACTCTTTCCGAAATACTTTTTATTAAGATTAAGATATGCTTCGCAAAGCGAATCTTTGGTAACGGGAATACCCTTTTCGACCTGAGAATGCGCAAAATCTTCAAATTCGGCAAACATAGTCTGACGGAAAAGCGTTCCCTTTATCATATCCATGTAATAATTCAGAAGATAGCGTTTAAGTTTCTTGTCTTCCGTCTTTTTAAGCAGATATTTAAGAAGCAGTACTTCGTTTACCGTGCTTGCTACTTCCGCCACAAAAATGCGGTAGTTCGCCTTGGACTGCGGTTGCGCGGCATTCGAATGGAACGAATGCATTGCATGACCTAACTCGTGAGCAATGGTAAACACTTCGTTTGTTGTCTTCTGATAGTTAAGCAAAACGTACGGATGCGGGCATTTGTAAACGCAAATCGAATACGCGCCGCTTCTCTTGCCTTCGGTTTCTTCAACGTCTATCCAGCGTTCGTCGTGCGCGCGCTGTAGCAGCTTGCCGTATTCTTCGCCCAGCGGTTTAAGCCCTTCTTTAACGAGTTTGAACGCGTCTTCATAATCAAGCCCTAAATCCGCGCCTTCGACAAGCGGCGTATAAACGTCGTACATATGCAACTCTTTGTAACCGAGCTCTTTTTTGCGAACGGCTACATATTCGTGCATAGTCTTCATGCCCTTGTTGACGCTGTCTATAAGATTATGATACACTTCGGGCGAAACGTCTTCGTTAGAAAGCGCGTGGTCTAAACACCCGTTGTATTTTCTTACGCGCGACAGATAAACGTCTTTATTGACGTTCGCAATATACGTCGCCGAAATGGTATTTATAAGACCGATGAACGCGCCGTAAAACGCCTTGAACGTTTTTCTTCTGACCGCTCTGTCGGGGTCCTGCATCAGAACGCCGTATGTTCCGTGCGAAACTTTGACCTTTTTGCCGCGAACGGTAATTTCGGGGAAAGGAAGGTCTGCGTTGTTTATCATTCCGAAAATAGTACGGAAAGACGAGTAAACCTGCCCGCCCATAGCAAGCATGCCTTCGGCTTCTTTGCCTAAAACGTGCGCTTTATCCTTTATAATTCCTTTCAGTTCGTAATCGTAATCTTTAAGATCGGGGTTGTTTGCAAAACTTGCAAGCGTTTCAACGTCCAACGCGGTCAGTTCGGGTGTAATGAACGCCGCCGCCGACGAAAAACGCACCTCGAGATCGTCTATTCTCGAAAGCAAAGCCATGCTACCGGAATCGCGCGAATCTTCGTCGTGTTTCATAAACGCATAAACGCTTAAAAGTTCGATATCGCCCATAACCGAATACAGTTCGTCAAAGCATTTTTTGACCGTTCCGGCATTATTAAGTTTGCCTTCGTATTTCGAAAAATCAATGCATTTTTCGGTTTTTTCGTATAAAGCGTTCCAGTCGGCTACGCTTTCGAACATATCTTGTGTACGCCATTTTAGATTTTCGGGTACGTCTTTTCTGTTTAACATCTTAATTCTCCTTATATTTTTTAGTCGGCAAGCCGTTTATACAAAAACGCAAACCGCGATTTTGTCAGCCAGCCCGACGAACGACTATATCCGACGAGTTATCGGAAAGTTCCGAACCGATAACCGCATATCGCTTAAATAATCACTCAAAAATATCTTCGCTTCTCAATTCGTAAGCGATAAGGATATTGCCTTGAGTTACATGGTGAACCACGTCACCCTTTTTGAAATCGGGCAAGGGTTTTTCGGGGTCGAAAAGTATATTTCTTTCAAAATATTCCTGCTTTTTATCCGACCATTCCAAAAAAACAAGATTGATAAATTCAACGCCGTCTTTAACCGTCACAGACCCGTCAACGCCCGAAAACGCGTTTGTACCTTCGCTTTTCAAACCGTTTTCGAACCTCTTGAGCATTTTCAGGTATTTATTCGCACGCTTAAACTTTATAGCCATTACGGGATACATTATTATCGTATAAATCGCGCATGACGCAATATTAAATACAATAAGCGGAGTTTTAAGCGGCGTGTTATATTCCTGCAGAGTATAAAACACAAAACTCGCAATATTAAGCGCAAGTACGACGGCAAAACTTATCCAGAAGATCAAAAGCAGCTTTTTCTTCTGCGCCGCCACCGCCGCATAGTCGTTTTTGTCGTAAATTTCGACCATATTTTCACCTTACTCGGCTATAAACAAAAGCCCGACGGTATTTTTTCCGCAGTGCGTGGAAACGGTTGCGCCCGCTTCGGTTTCTATAACTTCTTCGAAATCGAAAAGTTCTTTTACTTTCGCAATCGCCATATCCACAAGCGATCTGTCTTCAAACGGGCTGTGCGTTATAAAACAGCGGCGTTTGTCATACGACGGATACTCTTGCGCAAGATCGGCAATGTACTGCGCTATCGAACGACTCAGATTGCCCATGTATTTCTTTTTAACCACCAACTGCCCGTCTTTTTCGCAGATAGAGGGGTGAATTTTAAGTATTTTAGAGCCGAGCAACGCCATAGAACTGCATCTTCCGCCCTTGTACAGATTGTCGAGCGTATCGAGAACGAACGAAGTCTGAACCTTTTCGGTCAGTGCAATCATCTTATTATAAACTTCGTCGAAGTCTTCGCCCGCGGTCAGCATTTCGTACGCCCTGAACATTAAAGCGGCTTCGCCGGTAGTTAAGGATTTGCTGTCTATAACCGAAATTCCTTCGAATTCTTCGGCTGCTTTAACCGCGTTATAATAGGTAGACGACGCTTTTGACGAAATGGAAAAATGCATAATTCTGTCCGCATTCTTTTTAACTTCGGCAAAAAATTCTTCGTATTCCGTAACCGACAACGCCGCAGTCTTAGGCAGTTCGCCGCTCTGTTTAACGTATTCGAAAAGGCGTTCGGGGTCGATGTCCACCCCGTCTTTATATTCTTTTCCGTCCACAATTACGGTAATAGGTATAAGCTTTATTCCGTACTTTTCAAGATATGCGGCAGGAATGTCGCAAGTGGTTTCCGCTGTTATAATCCATTTTTCCATTTTCTTTTCCTTGACGCCGCCCTTTAAGCGGCAATGTTTTTTATTTTTCGCCCTTACGACTTTATTGTCGGGCTTCATCTTTTATCGGCAACCGTCCGATTGTTTTTTTATTACTGCCCGGATCGGAAAACTCGCCGAATTTACAGAAATTTATATAGTCCCGCTATAGGCGAATCTTTGTGATCGATAAAAAATTTATGAACCACGCCGTCGAGATAGTTAAGCGATATCGCCCCGCCGAGCCGCGGGTCTCTGCAATCGATACTGCCTTCGCGGTTATCGCCCATTGCAAAGAATTCTCCTTCTTCGACTTCGAAAACGGTGCGTTCTTCCGTGTGAACGCGGCTAAGTCCGTCGTAATAGTACATATACGTCCGTCCTTTCGCGTACTCTTCGTTCTGAATAACGTATTCGGGCTGTCCGCTCTTTTTAAGATACAGATTACCGCCCATAATCATAACCGAGTCGCCGCCGAGCGCGATCACACGCTTTATATACGGCGTACCGCCCTTGGTAAAAACCACAACGTCGCCGTAGTTCGGGGACGCAAGCCTGTCAAGCACGAGCATGTTGCCGTTTACGAGCGTATCGTTCATCGAATCGCCCGAAACCTGAATAGGCTCAAGCCAGACAAATTTAGTCCACACGACCATCAGGCAGATAAGCACCAGCACCGCCGTGATCCACATATCTCTGCGCCGACCTTTCTGTTCGTTAAGTTCAACGGTTAAAAGATCGGGCGTTATATAATCGTCGTCATTACGATAGTTCATCGTTCACTCCGTCAGATAAGCAACACGTTGTTTATCGCAAACAAACCGGGCGATTCCGTCTTGAACGCGGAAACCGCTTCAAAATCTTTAAGCGCGAAATTCTTGGCGTTTTTGAAATCGGAAAAAGCAACCTGAACGTTATGCCATACCTTACAGCCGTCAAGCGTGACCGTAACCGAATATTCTTCGAGTTCGCCGAGCGCGTTGCCCACCATAAGACTAATTTTCAGTTTTGTGTATTCCGTACTGTAAACGTCGAATTTAAGAATGGATTTTCTTCCGGGCTTAAAGCGATTGTCGCCGAGTTTGTATGTAAGCAACCCGTAGCGCGAACTTACGCCCGCAATGCCGTTTGCGCATTCGGCAAGGCGTATTCCGTCGCTTTCGTTAAAAATAAACCCGCCCGTAGTGTTCCCGTTTTCGTTTGCGGGACAGAAACAATCCGTCCCCATATCCGAAGTATAAATCATGTTCGACGGACGTACCGCCACACGGCTTATTTTTCCGTAAACTATTTTAGAACTTACGCTTACGCCGTTTTTATATTCGGCAACGGCAAACACATGCGTAAAATCGGAGTTTCCGCCGAGCGCGCCCCTGTAGTATTTTTTAGCCTGATCCTGTTTTACAAGCTGCATCGGCTGCCAGTTTCTCAATCCCGGAGCCGAAATACCTTCGCTTAAATACACCGAAATCCCTTTCAGTTTTTCGGGCTGATCCACTATGACTTCGGCAAAATACGAACTACCGTCCTCACCCGCGGCTGTTTTAACCTGCGGCGAAGCGGGAAAATAAAATTTATCTGCGTTAAGCGCGTTTTTCGCAAGATGTTTTTTAAGGAATATAAGAATGTTGTCGCCGCACTTTTTGTTTATGGTATCGCGGAATCTTGGAGCATAGTTGAACGAGCATTCGACTTCGGGTTTAAGTCTGCTTAAAGTATCGGGTCCCCTGTCGCAATCGAAATCGGGGCTGTTTGTTCCCGCAACGTATAACACGGGACAGTTGACGTACTGCGCGTAAACATGCGCGTCTACCCCGCCAAGCCAGCGATAACGCTCGTCATCGAGTTCTATATCGGCGGAAACGTGTCTGTAAACGCCCCTGTACGCCTGCCAGCCCATACCGAATACAGATACGAAGCAGGAAATACGCGTATCGCCGAACAGCGATTGCCAGCCTACGTTCGCGCCCTGCTTAATGCCGACGAGCGCGATTTTATCCACCACGTCGCGCGACTGCAAATAGACCGCCGCATACTTGGCTACCGCCGCCCATTCGTACCAGCAGCATTCTTTCGCCGTGCGTTCCACGCGGAAAATGTCCCCCGCGAGATTAAGATTCGCATACTCGATTTCGGTGGGATAATTGGTATATTCGGGCGTACCGGGATATGCGCCGCGGTAGTCGACCATCAGAACGGCGTAACCCTGTCTGACGTAATAATTCACCGCGTCGAGATTGACCGTTTCGGTGCAGTCGGGCAATATCAGAACACCGCCGACCTTTCTGCCCGCAGGCATAGTCTGCGGACGAGCATAAAGTCCGTAAATGCGGACCCTGCCCGACTCGGTTTCTCTTCCCGAAAAATAAACTTCGGAATAGACAATCCCGTCGTATACCATTTCGTTGACTTTGCTCTCCTTCAACGGTAAAGTATCGTTGAAGTCCGACCACAACGCAGCCGGAGTCAAAATTTTTCTGGCTATTTCCATATTTCTCCGATGAACCTTGGCTATTTCGCCCGAGTTCAAAAGTGCTTTGACAGTTCACTTTGGTTTGCCGCCGCAACGTCGCACTCGTTTTCGCCTTGTTTTTAAGGCGAGCGTGCGGCAAATCGTTTATAAATCACATAAGCAGCCGCCGTTTACGGTTGCCGCCGAATTTTTCGTTATTATCGACATCGAATTCAGCCGTCAGCCGCGTTTTACAGCCACCGTTACTTATGCGGTTATCGTTCTTTGATAAAATCAGTCTTCGATAAATCTCGTGCCGTGCTCGGCATTCGCGCCGATTACGTTCAGACTTGAAGAAATTCGGTTTTTCAGTTCGCCGACGTGAGTTATCAGCCCGACCGTAAGATTTTCTCTGCGTAATTTTTCGAGAGAATCGGTCACGGTATCGATAAGTTCGTCGTCGAGCGTTCCGAACCCTTCGTCAAGGAAGAAGAAGTCGACGGGTTTTAACGCTTTTCTGCTTATTTCGGATGCGAGAGCGAGCGCAAGCGACAAAGATACAAGGAATGTTTCCCCGCCCGAAAGTCCCGAAGCGGGTCTCCTTATTCCGCCGTGCAGATTATCGGTCACGGCAAACTCTCCGTCGTAAACAAGCCCGTATTTTCCGCTCGTCAGTTCAAGAACGCGTTTTTCCGCGTCGGCAGCCACTTCATGCAGATATTCGTCGGCAATGAATTCCATAAATCTGCCCGCGCGGACAAGGTCGGCAAGCCGCCCGTACAAGGTCAGCGCGCTTTCGGTCTTGTCTGACTCTTTGGTCATTATACACCATTCGTCGCTTTTTTTCAATCCGTTTTCATAGTCCGCGCGCATTTTATTATAATAAATATTATTTTTCTCGAGTTTGTCCTCGATTATCGCATATTCGCTTAATATTTCGTCTGCGGCGGAAAACTCTTTTAATTCTTCGAGTTTTTTCTCGGTTTCGGCGGCTTTTTTGGTCAAAAAACTCATATTTTCGTCAAATTCCGACACTTTAAGCCGTTTTTCTTCAATCGTTTTCTGCCCGTCGAGAATATTCAAAGCGGTCTGCTCGTCTATTTTCAACTCCGAAAGCACGCCCGCGTACCCTGCCTTAGCTTTTTCGAGCGCGTCTTTAAGTTCTTTTACATGCTCGTTGTCTGCGAGATTTTTTGCTTTAAGCGCAGCAAGCTGCTCCGATACCGCGCTAAATTCGTCGCGCGTTTTCTTTATTTTCCGCTCTTCGTCGCTTATCTCTTCTTTGATAAGTACGCAGCATTCTTCGGCGGTCTTTCCGCCCGTAACTTCAAAAATCGCCTTTTCGATATTATCGCACTCGGACCTTAAAACCGTACCGTCGTCGCCCACGCGTTTCATGTCTTCCTGCGCCTTTTCAAACTCTTTTTTACACGAAACGACCTTTTCGCTTTCATCTCTCGCAAGCGAATTATATTGCGCCTTTTGCCTTATCGCTTTAGCCGCCTTATCGAGCGTATCGGCAAGATCTCCGTCCGTTTTTTTATCGTTAATTATACTCGACAACAACTCGATTTCACGGTCAATAAGTCGATTAACGGCACTTTCACACCCTTTAACGAGTTTATCCGAAAGTACCTTTTTCAACTCTTCAAGAAAGACGATACGTTCTTTTGAAAATTGCGAAAGCGTTTCGCTCGACGCCGCTTCGCCTATTTTTTCAAGCAATAAAACGTCGTCGGTTTTGTTCGCAAGGTCAAGATATTCTTTACTCTTGTTTCCATGCAAAGTTATCTCGTTATTATTAAAGTCGTAAGCCTTTTTTGCTTTTGCGTATAATTCGCGCAATTCGAAAAGCCGTTTTTTCTTCTCCGCAAGTTCTTTCTCTTTAGCCGACAACTCGTCTGTTTTTTCAAGTCTTACTTTAAGCGCGGCAATCTTTTTTTCTTTTTCTTCAAAGGTCGCCGTCTGTTTTTCCAGTTCTTCTTTTCGCCTTACAAGCAACGGAATTTTATCTTCCGCCGCCATATTCTTTTCGTATTCCGAAATACTTTTCTTAAGTCTTACCGCTTCTTTCACGCCCGAAGCGTCCTTAAAAACTTTGTCGAATAATTGTATTTCTTGCCTGAAACCGTCGATAATCGACTTATTGCCCGATATTTTGCAAATCTTGCCGTCTGTTTCGGTCTTCTCTTTCCTGAGCGAAATAACCGTTTTTGCGCTTTCGACCTTGGGCAAAAATTCCTGTTTTTCTTTAGCCGCCGTTTCTTTTTGATTAAGCGCAACGTCTACCGCGGTTTTCATTTCGGTCATTTTTTCGGGTTTGAATTCATCAAGTTGCTCAAGTTTTGTATCTATTCTAATCTTGTCGTCGCGCAGTCTTCCCAAAACGGCGGAAATTTTATCCTGCAGTTCTATTCCGTATTTTTCGAGATCAAAAAGTTTGCCTATAACCTTGATGCGTTCGCCGCGCGCCATTTTCACAAACGCAGAAAACTCACCCTGCGGCAACGCGATACATTTAAGAAAATCTTCCTTTTTAAGCCCGATAATCTCGTTCTGAATTTTATCGTTCAGCTCGCGGTTGTTATCCGCAAGGCAGATTTCTTTATCGCCGTCGGTCTTCCACAACTTTGCCACCGACTGAGTTAAATCGGTTCTCGCTTTATTGAATTTATACACTCGCTCTATCGAGTATTTGCCCTTATTTTCGCCCGAACTTATAGAAAAAACAAGATAAACCCGGGTTTGCATGCAGTCAACGTTAACAAAATCTTTATTCGCCTTTCCCGCAACGATGTCGCCGTACAGCGCAAGTACGATGGCGTCCAAAATAGTACTTTTTCCGCTGCCCGTTCTGCCGAAAATACCGAAAACACCGTTTTCCGACAGTTTTTCGAAATTTATCGTCTGCGGTTCGGCAACGCTTTTCAATCCTTCAATTGTAAGTTGCAACGGTCTCATAAAGCCCCCCGTTTATAAGCGAAAGATAAGCGTTAAGCAGGTCTTCGGGCGGATCGCAGTTATATCTGCTCTTATAATACTCGATAAACGCGGTTTTTTCGTCCATTTTTCTTCTGTCTTCACCCGTCTGTTCCGTCGTATAGTTATTTCTTTCAATGCAAAGTTCGGCAAGGTTGGGTAAAGAAATAAGCCGCTTGGTTTCGCGTTCGGAAAGCGGCGCGTTAAGATACAGCGTAAGCTCCGCCCACACGTCGGCGTTCGCCGCAACGATCGTTTCGCCCTGCTCTGCCGATAATGCCGAAAATCTTCCCAGTTTTTTACCTTTTTCAAGCGGCACGGTATGCAGATTTTCCACTTGCCCGTTATTTATATCGAAAACCGTAACCGATTTTTCGACGCCCGCTTCGTCAAATCCGTATTCGAGTATCGCGCCCGAATAAATAATATTGCGCTTTGTATCTATCACCTGCCGCTTGTGCAGATGCCCGAGTGCGGTATACAGACAGTTATCGGGAATAAGATTTCTGTCCACCGCGCGCGTTCCGCCAAGGTCTATCTGCCTTTCGCCGTCGGTAGACACTCCGCCCAGCATAAAAATATGCGACATAAGAATCTGCGGCAAGCCGTCGGTGTTGTTTTCGAAACACTCGCCTATCCACCTTGACATTTTCTCGCCGAAAGGAGTATCGTCTTTCGCTTCGCCGAAACGCTTTTCTGTAGGATACGGCAAAACGCCGACGTAAATCTGCTCGTCGCCCTTTTTTATAACGCAAAACCGCTTGCCCGTCCGCACCGCGTAAACCGCTTTTTTATTTTCAGTAGCGTTTTTATCGCCCGAAACGAAATCACCCGACTTATTACCCGCGCCGACATTCGCAGTCGGTTTTCCGCACAAGGGTGTTTTTTCACCACCGAAAACGTATGCGTTCGCCCTGCTCGCCAGAACGTCCGAAGCGCACAGCCTTTGCCAGTCGTCATGGTTCCCGCTTATAACCGCCACCGCTCTGTAAGGCGAAGCGATATGCGCAACCGTTTCAAAAAATAACTCTTCCGCTTCGGCAGACGGCGTATATGTGTCGTAAACGTCGCCCGCGACCAGCACGAGATCAACGCTTTCTTTATCGCAGATATCCGCAATTTCGTAAAGCACGTCGCGCTGTTCGTCAAGGCGCGTTTTTCCGTTAAGTTTTTTGCCGATATGCCAATCGGACGTATGCAATATTCTCATAATCTACCCTGCTAAATCACTTTCCTGCGCTCGCCGACTTGTTTTACGTTTCAAGCCGCAACCGCAAATTCTAAAAATTTTTCGCCGCTTTGCATTCCCGGCGCGACAAAAACATATTTCTTGCCGCAAAAATAATCGTTTATAAAGAACGAAATTGCTAAATTAACTTGCTTTTTTTATGATAATATATTAGTATATTCTAAGAAATAAATCAACCGTTTCGGGCAAATGTGCGGCAAATAGAAATCGCGCCGTCCGAACAAGGCATACGACATGGCATTCTGCTCTTTTTCGGGCGAGTACGAAAAAAACAACGTACTTTCCCTGCACACTTCATTTATAACCGAATATCTGCCCGAAGCGAGCGGCGACGCAGTAAGAGTTTATCTTTACGGGCTTTTCGCCTGCACGTCGACAGCCGACCTTACCGTAGACGACACGGCAAAGGCGCTCAACCTTAAAAAAGAAGACGTAATCGACGCTTTCCGCTTCTGGGAAGAATACGACCTTGTGGCAATCATATCCGAAGACCCGTTTACGGTAAGATATCTGCCGCTGTCTTCAAACGGCAAACCGCGCAAGTTCAAGCCCGAAAAATACGGCGAGTTCACCGCGGCATTGCAGGCGCTTATTCCCGACCGCATGATTTCCACTTCGGAATACACGGCATACTTCAACCTTATGGAAGAATACTCCATCAAGCCCGAAGCCATGCTCATGATCTGCAAGTACTGCGTAGACCTTAAAGGCAACACCATCGGATACCGATACATAACGGCAGTCGCCAAAGATTTTGCCTATCGCGGAATAATTACTTGCGAACTTATCGAAAAAGAACTTAACGACTACGTTACCCGCTCCAACGATATTTCGGCAATCATTTCCGCACTCGGCTTAAAACGCAAGCCCGAAATCGAAGACTTGCAACTTTTCAACAAGTGGCGTAAAGATCTCGGTTACGAACAAAAAGTGCTTTTATACGCCGCAAAAAAATGCAAACGCAAAAATCTTTCGGGGCTTGATACTTTCATTCTCGAACTTTACGGCAACAAAATTTTCACCGAACAGGAAATCGATAAATATCTCAAACAGCGCGACGGCTACAGAACGATTGCCAAAAACGTATGCCACAACCTGTCCGTTTACGTCGAAGTCATCGATACCGTGGTAGAAAATTACATAACCCCGTGGCTTTCCAAGGGCTACGACGGCGACACGCTCGAATTTCTTGCCAACTATTGTTTCAAAAAGAACAAGCGCAACCTTGCCGATATGAATTACCTTATCGACGCGCTTTACGACAAAGGGCTTGTAACCCTTTCGAGCATTGCCGAATATGTTAAACGCGGAGCAAAGACCGACGAGTTTATACGCAAAATGCTGTCCGCCTGCGGGCTTGACCGAAGACCCACCGAAAGCGACCGCAACACCCTTAACGTATGGCAGAACTGGGGCTTTTCGGACGATATGATTATAGAAGCGTGCAATCGTGCAACCGGTTCTTCCCGCCCCTTGATATACGTCAACGCTATTCTTTCGGACTGGAAAGCAAAAGAAATCTTCACCTTAGAAAAACTCGCGAACGATATTTCAAAATCGGCAAAAGGCGCGAACGTTTCAAACGGAAAAACTCCGCATTTCGAAAACGAGCGCAATTACAACAAAGAAGATCTTAACGCGCTGCTTAAAAATATCGACGATATAGAGTTTTAATTCTACTCGCCGGCAGGCAACCCGCAACACTAATAAAAAGCATAAAATGCAAAAATCGGTAAAAAATGATAACTAACGATTCATTATTCTCAAAAGTAACGGCAATATACGACAGAAGACGGTTAGACGCCGCCGACCGCGTGTTCGAAACCAACCAAAAAATGAACGCCGACCCCGCCTTTGCCGCCAATAAAGAAAAACTTAAAAACGCAAGTTTCATGCGGCAGAAAGCGGAATTTCAGGGCGACGAAAAAGCCGCCGAGAAGTATCGCGCCGAATATGAAAAACTTAAAGCCGAGCGCAAAAAAATCCTTGCCGAAAAAGGACTTTCGGAGCAAGATTTAATAGTCGGCTATCGCTGCAAAAAATGCGGGGATACGGGTTTTTTACCCCACGGCGGCAACTGCGAATGTTTTTATAAAACTTTGAAAGAAGTTATAAACGACTCTCTCGGCATTACCGAGCGCGCACTTCCGTCTTTTGGCGGCTACGAAACCGAAAGCAAGCAAGAAGAAAAAACAAAGGCAAAACTTATTTCATATTGCGAAAAATTTCCCGAGCTTGCCGTACGCAACCTGATTTTTACGGGAACGACGGGAACAGGCAAAACTTTTGCCGCGGGGTGCGTTGCGAGCGAAATAACAAAAAAACACGCAAACGTGATATTTTTGACCGCCGTAAAAGCAAACGATTTGTTTTTACGCTATCACACTTCGGGTGAAGCGGACAGAAAAGCAATGTTTTCGCTGCTCACCGAATCAGATCTTTTGGTTATTGACGACTTAGGCACCGAACCCGTTCTTAAAAACGTAACGACCGAATATCTTACGTCATTTTTATCAGAACGGCTCGCAAACAAAAAACCGTTTATAATCACAACAAATCTGACCCCCGCCGAAATGATAAACCGCTACACCGAAAGACTCGTAAGTCGTTTATCGGGAAGCGACACGGCAATTATTCCGTTCGAAGGCAACGACAAACGCCGCAAAAAATAACCTTATTACATAAACATAAAACTCTTAACTTCAAAACACTCAGGCAACAAAGAAGGAGAAAAATTTATGCCGGGCTATATCATCGCAATGCG
>CAKQXZ010000019.1 GCA_934292955.1 uncultured Clostridia bacterium | reverse complement strand
CTCGTCAAATGGTACGATCCCGCTTACAAATATCTTAAACTCACGATGAAGTCCGAAACTTCGTTCAAACTCGGCGTCTATCTCAGCAAACTGTGGAAAGCTGCGGAAGATCAGTTAAGAGCGCACACCGTAGTAGACGCGGGCGAAACCGTCTGGTATATCGAACTTCCCGCAGAAACGCCCAATTTCGGAACTCTTTCAAGATCGTTCGAACTGCGTTATTTCTTCGACGCGGGACTTACCGATACTTCTGGTTCGGTGGATATCAAAGCAGAATTTTTAACCGAAAAGCCCGCAGAACCGTTCGGATTCGGTACGTTTACCGATATGAACAACGAAGGTTACACCATAACCAAAGTTGACGATAAAAACGATACATGGCGCGTTGTTTGGGGCGAAAATCGCGTAAGTAACTGGGCAAAAGCAAAACTTTCGGTAATCGCTTACGACAACGAATATAAATTTTTGGCATTGACCTTCAACAGCGCGAAAGCGAACAAAGTCGGCGTTTACGTCAACGACGTTGCATGGAAAGCTCATACCGCGCTTGCGGTCGGTACCGACAAATGGGTGTTGAACGTTCCCGACGGAATGAGCGGCGATTTCGACATTATATTCTATTTTGACGGCGGTGCGGATACTTCGGGCGACGTAACGATCAAAGCCGAATTCCTTAAAGAAGAACCTTTCAATGCCGAAACGATGACGCCGAGTTCGGGCTTTACGGTAACCGCTGTCGATAACGGATATAACGTAAAATGGGTTACGCCCAAGTCCGATTACGTTGCCATGAATATAACCGGCAGAACGGAAGAGCAGACCTATTTCAACTTTACCGTTAAAGTATTGTCCGACGCGGAAATCAAGTTCGGCGTTTATGCCGACGGATATTCCAATTCTCTGCTGTCGCAAACTATGCTTAAAGCGGGCTGGAAATATACGTTCAGCGTTTTAATGAACGAAAAGGTTCTTAAAAACGCGCAGCTCCGTTTCTTCCTTAACTTCGGCGTGGACGCAGGCGGCGAAATCGATATTACCGATATTTCGTTTACCAAAACGCAGCAGGAAGAAAAGGCAGAACTTCCCGAAGCGCCGTTCGGCTACGGCGAACTCGAACCTTACGGAACCGAAGGCGCAAACAGCTATACCATAACTTCGGTCGGCGAAAAGCAGTGGCAAATCGCGTGGGACGAAAACCGCGCAAGCGTATGGGCAAAAGCAAAAATTTCCGTAACTTCTTACGATGCGGAATATAAATATATCTATCTTACTTTCGCAAGCGAAAAAGCAAGTAAAGTAGGCGTTTACGTAAGCGGCAACCCGTGGAAAGGTCATACCGCTCTTGCAATCGGCGGCGACGTATGGACGATTACCGTACCCGACGGAACAAGCGGAGATTTCGATCTCGAGTTCTACTTCGACGCAGGCAGCAGCAATACGACCGGCGAAATCACAATGAAAGTGGAATTCCTTAAAAAATTGCCCGAAACGCCGCTTGCTGTCGGCGAACTCGAACCTTACGGCACGGAAGGCGCAAACAGTTACACCATAACTTCGGTCGGCGAAAAACAGTGGAAAATAGTATGGAACGAAACCCGCGCGAGCGTCTGGGCTAAAACCTGTCTGCCCATAACTTACAACAGCGAATACAAATACGTTCGTCTTACCTTTAACAGCGAAAAGGCGAGCAAAGTCGGCGTATGGCTTGACGATACTCAGTGGAAAGGGCATACTGCGCTTGCGGTCGGCACTGACGTATGGGTGCTGACCGTTCCCGACGGAACAGCCGGTAAGTTCGATATGATGTTCTATTTCGACGCGGGCAGCAGCAATACGACCGGCGAAGTTACCATGAAAGTGGAATATCTGAAAGACAAACCCGCAGAACCCGTAAAAATCGGCTCTATGACGGCTTCGACAGGCTTTACCGTAACCGAAACCGACGGCGGATATAAAGTCGGTTGGGTGGCGGAAGGCAAGGGCGCGCATTGCCCGCTTGCCGTAACCAACTGGTCGGAAGAGTACGCCTATTTCAACTTTACCGTAACAAACACGGGCAGCACGGCTGCTAAACTCGGTATATACTGGAACGGTTGGATCGTTTGTATGCTTTCGCATACCGAAATCGCCGCGGGCGAAACAAAAACGTTCAGCCTCGCATTGCCTCTTGACGAAATCACCGTTACCGATTTCGATATTTTGTTCTTTATGAACTACGGAATAAACGAGTCGGGCGAATTTACCATAACGAACATTTCGTTCGGCAAAACTCAACAGGCTTAAAAATTATGAAATCCGTTATAAAAAAAATAGCGGTCGCGGCTTCGGCTTTTATCGCTGCGGTATTGTCCTTGGGGCTTGTTTCCACGGGTATTACGAGCGTAAAAGCCGCCGATACCGCGGCTGATACCGAATGTTATAATTCTTCCGCTCCGCTGGCACTTGCGCCCGCGGTCGTAACGGCGAAAAATATCGACTAATTGATTTTCGATACAAACCGCGCGGGTGCACACGCATTGATTTTATCTGCCGAAAACGCCGCGCTCGAAAACGTTCGCTATATTCAGGCGCGCAACGTAACCGTGTGGGCTGCCGCTAACAGCGAGCTTGATATTTATAAAGTTTTGCAAAGCGGGGCATACGGCATTATATCATACAGCGCGGCAAAAACATACGAAGCTTTCGCGACTGCGACGGGCGGTAAAACGGTTGAAATGAAAGATCTCAAAAACTGATTTCAGTCGGTAAATAAATCAATAACAGAACACTCAATCCCCTTATATAAAAACCCGCGAATATGCCGATAATCGACATATACAGGCACTTTTAATATAAAACAAATAAAAAAATCCGATAGAAAAATCGGATTTTTTTATGACAAGTATTAAATTGCCCTAATATGGTCGGAGTGACAAGAATCGAACTTGCGACCTCTTGAACCCCATTCAAGCGCGCTACCAAACTGCGCTACACCCCGATCGCATTTAACGGAAGGATTATAGCACATATTTTTCGGTAATGCAATTCAAATTCAGACGTTTTTTCATTTTTTATTAAAAAAGATTTGTCAAAACACCGGGGATATGGTAAAATAACAATTGTCGCTAACGGAGGTATAGCTCAGTCGGTCAGAGCGCATGCTTCACATGCATGAGGTCGTTGGTTCGAGCCCAACTATCTTCACCATATCAAAAACACACACTTTGTTGTGTGTTTTTGTGTTTTATGGAGCGTTAAATTCTGCTTTTTTGCATAATATCCGCATAATTTTTCAAACGCCCTGGCAATTAAATCCGCTCAGGCGTTTTTCTATGTTATAAAACACGGTAAACGCAGTTTTTTTCGTCAAAAGAATAACTTTTTATGCAAAACAAATCAAAAATTCGGTCTTGACAGCGCGTTGCTCTTTTGTTATAATACGTCGGGTGTAAAATTGATAGGGCAATAAGCGCAAAATTATGCGACTTATATTTATAACTTGAACTATCGCGCCGAAAATACATCTGAAAGAGGAAAAAAGATAATGGAAAACAACAAAAATATTGCCGTAGTCGGCGCAGGATGGCGCGCGTTCTCATGGTACAACATAATAGACAAAATGCCGGGCGTAACTTTAAGCGAAATTGTCTGCCGAAACGCCGAAAAGGCAGAAGTTATTAAAAATATGTACCCGCATGTGCGCATAATCAATGCTGTTAAAGAAATTGAAAAAGCCGATCATGTTCTGCTTTGCGTAAACAAGGCGAGCAATACGCAGATTGCCGAAGAATTGCTCGGGCGCGGTTTTTCCGTTTTTTGCGAAACGCCTGCGGGCTTTACCGACGAAGAGCGCAAAACCTTAAAAAAATATAACGACAAACGTTTTCAGATTACCGAACAGTATCCTTTGCGCCCGCGTTGTATCGCGGCAAAAAAACTTGCCGAAAAAGGGTATTTCGGAAAAGTTCACACGGCAGAAGTTTCGTGCTGTCATTCATACCACGCCGCAGCTCTCGTCCGTGCGTTTTTGAAGACCGAAAATAATATGCCCGCCGTAACTAAAACGGTTATAAACGACGAATACTACGAATGCGACGGGCGAAACGGCAAAATGGCGGCGGAACTTAAAAATCACAAAAGGGTAATCGCTTTACTCGATTTCGGCGATCGCCGCGCCATTTACGATTTTTCGCATGCGCAGTATTTTTCAACGCTGAGAAGCGAGCGTTTTTCAATAAAAGGCACGGCGGGCGAGTGTATCGACGGGCGCGGTTTCAGGCTTAACGAAAACAATATCGACGTGCCGTTTGAAATTGTTCCCGTTTACAGCGGAACCGATTGCAGTCTGCACGCCGTAGAACTCGATAAATTGGTCTGCGACGGCGCTGTTCTGTTTGAAAACCCCTTTATCGGCTGCCGTTTTTCGGAAGAAGAAATCGCAATGGCGCTGTGGATAAAAAACGCCGTCGAATTATACGATAAAAATCTTGCGTTTTATTCTGCGGCGGAAGGCGCAATCGATTCTTCCATCGCTGCCGAAATCGAAGATATATAAGAAACACATAAGAGGATATACAAAACCAATTATTTTTCGTTGTCGTTTTTTTACAGCCGACCGATTTACATAAAAGCGCGTATTTATTCGTTTGCGGGTACTATTTTTTATGCAGAATTAGCAAAAAATTTTGTCTTGTAATGGTGTCGCTTGCGTGATATAATGCGCTTGAGAATAAGCCGAAGTATAGCGGTTTCGGTTTTGAAAAAAGCCGCAATTTTACCGTTTCGATTCGGCGTAAAAATCGGGAGGAAATATGATTAAAAAAGCATCATCAAGAGCGATAGTCGCTATCGCGCTCCTTTGTTGTCTGCTGGTGTCTTCCGCGCTGTTTGTAAGCGGCTGCAAGAAAGACGACGGCAGAGATAACGCAAGTTATACGGTAGTTTACGATTCGCAGGGCGGCGCAGCCGTTAAAAACGGAAAGTATACCGTAGGCGGCAAGTTCTATCTGCCTACGCCCAGCATCGGCAGCGACCCCAATATGTACGGTTACACGTTCACGGGTTGGTATTACGATTCGGAATGCACAAAAAAAGCGGATAAAACGCTTGATACGTCTTATGCCAAAAACGGCACCATAACCCTTTACGCGGGTTGGAGCAACATGCATAAGATTTATTTCGATACCCGCACTTCGCAGGTTATCGACCCGATCGAATACGCATACGGCACCACGGTAGTAACTGCCGATCTTCCCGTTCCCGAAGACAGAGTAGTCGGTACCGCAACGTGCAAATTCGTGGCATGGGCGTTCACCAACACCAACGATAAGGTCGGCGAAACTTTCGCAATGGAAGCTGTAGACGTATATCTGTTCGCTATTTACGACACGGGCGTTAACACTCGTTTCGAACTTACCGACGACGGATATTATGTTCCCACCGGCACGAACGGAGTAACCACGCAGACCCGTTTCCGCGATTACACTCTCAACGACGGCGAAATTTACTCGGTCGACATGACTCTTCCCGCCGACTGGAGTACTTATACCGACGACTGCGGCCCCGTATTTAGCGCAACCGCATTCGACGACGCAGGCACCACGTTTATCGGCGCGCCCTATGTGACAATGTTCATTTCGGCTCCGAGCAAATGCAACGGCGCAATCGAATTCTGGGGCGACGTAGACGCGAACGGCTCTACGACCGCGGCATCGCTTATCGCTCGTTACAGACTTGGCGGCGAACTTCTTAAAGGCACGCCTTACGAAAAGAAGATGCTCGCTTATCAGGAAAGCAACGAAGAAGCAACCTTCACTCTTACTTTCAGAAGAGTTGAAGAAACCGTAGACGGCAAGACCAAAGTCAGCTTCTATGTCGGTATCGACGGTGTCGAATACGTTTGCTTCACCACGGGCGAAAGACCAATCAGATACACCGAAATCAATAATCTGAAAGACTCTGTATTCTCTGAAAAACATACGGGTAATTTAGTCGGTTTGCGCGCTAAGACCAAAGGCGTTAAATACAGTAATATCTCGGTTAAGAAAGCGGGCGACGCAAACGTTAAGTTCTATGCTCAGGCAGGCGAAGACGTTCTTGAAACCAAGTCTTACGAGTTTGGTTCGGCTATGACCGATCTGCCCGTCGCAACCCGCGCAGGTTATGTGTTCTCGGGTTGGTTCTATACCGATTACATGACCGGCGAAAAGAAAGAACTCACTGCCGAAACGGTTGTTACCGCCGATATGTACAATATCAATGCGGTCGCGCAGTGGAGAAAAGAAGGCGCTAAGCCTTACACCGTTAAATTCAACACGGGTATAGACGGTTATGCAGTTGCCGACGTTACCGGTTGGTACGAAGGCAACGAAATACTTCTTCCCGAACTTTCATACACGATGATGCAGTTCGACGGCAACTGGTATTACGAAGCCGAATGCGTCAACGTAGTCAACTTTGAAAATATCGATACCGCAAAAGCGAATATCGAAGGCGCAGACACCGAACAACCCGTTCTTACCGTTTACGCCAAAGCAACTAAGAAAGTATTCCTTGAAGGCGAAGGAACCGAAGAATCGCCCTTCCTTGTAAAGTCCGAAGCAGACCTTGCAAAGTTTGCCGAATTCGTACTCGACGGCGAAACTCTTGCGGGCTACTATTTAAGACTTGAAAACGACATTACCGTAAGCGGCGCGTTCACCGTTATCGGCGGCAGCAAAAAACCGTTCTCCGGTTATTTCGACGGCAACAACAAGACGATTACAGGCGTTAACGTAGAAGGCAATAACTATCTCGGTATGTTTGCCGTACTCTACAAAGCAACCGTCAAGAACCTTACCCTTGAAGGCAACGTTATCGGCGCAAAAGGCACCAACGGCTTGCTCGCGGGTCAGGTTCAGAGCGGAACCACTATAGAAAACGTTACCGTTAAGGGTAGCCTTACCGGCGGCGCGGCAGAACTCGGCGGCATCGCGGGCGCAACTTACAAAAACGGCGACGATATAATCGTTATAAAAAATTGCGTAAACTATGCGACTATCAACGCTCAGTTTACCGGCAACAACATGGCAGGCGGTATCGTCGGTGCGACGGTAAGTCAGTTAATTCTTATCGAAAACTGCACCAACTACGGAAAAGTAAGCGGTAACGGCACGTTTGACGGCGGTATCGTAGGTCTATTCCGTGAGTGCAAGGTAGACACCAAGGTTACGGGCTGCTATAACTACGGCGATATCACGGGCGGCGTTCAGGTCGGCGGTATCGTCGGCGGCAACCGTTACGTTGTAGAAAACAGCTACGTTCTCGCAACCGCTCAGATAAACGGAACCGAAGCGAAAGATTTAATTCTCGACGGCGAAGCGAATGCATTCATCGGCGCGATCACCGGCAGACTCGAAAGCGCGGCTGCAAAGAGAACAGGCGGCGGACTTTGCGACGAAGACGGCAAAGTAATAGAAGTTAAAATCACTGCGGAACTCGACCTTGGCGGCGGAACGCTCGAAGGCGAAACCACTATAGAACTTGTTGCCGAAAAGGCAGTTTCAGAACAGTTGCCCGTTCCCGTAAAAGCAGGCTGCAGATTCGCTTATTGGGATCTCGTAGTCGTTAAAGGCGAAGGCGACGAACAGACCACCGATTACGAAAAGGTTACCGAAAGCACCGTATTCCACGGACCCGCTCACACCGTTAAACTTATAGCAAGATACGTCGAACAGGTTACCGTAACCGTTAACCCCGACGGCGGCGAATATAACGGTGAAACCGCTATCGTTATAGATAAGGGCGGCAAACTCGCGGAAGGCGCGCTCGGTACTCCCGAAAAAGAAGGTTACACCTTCCTCGGCTGGTTCAACGGCGAAACCCGCGTTACGGCAGACGACGTTTACGAAGCCGATACCGTGCTTGTTGCTCATTACGAAAAACAAGCGCAAAAATCAACCGTTAACTTTGTATCCGACGGCAATACCGTTACAAGCAGAGAACTCGAAGTCGGCACCGCGATAGGCGAACTTCCTGTTCCCGCCGCAAAAGCGGGCTATCGTTTCGACGGCTGGCTTGACGTAGACGAGAATAAAATCACCGAAGAAAGCACTTTCACAGCTTCTACGGTAGAACTTCATGCAAAATGGGTTCTGCAAACCGTTATCACTTTTGAAACGGTCGGCGGAACTATCGACGGCAATGCAACTAAGTCTGTAGATGCAGGCACCGCAATAGGCGAACTTCCCACGGCTACCGCAACGGCGGCAGGAGAAGCGTTCGGCGGCTGGCTTACCGCGGACGGACAGTTGGTTGACGAAACCACCGTATTCGGCAGCGAAGTAACGGCAATAACTCTTACCGCAAGTTTCGGTTGGGACGGCGTTACCGTAAGCGAATCTTTCGCGGGCGAAGGCACCGAAGAATCTCCTTACGCTTTAAGCAGCGGAGCAGACCTTGCTTTCCTTGCGGCAGGCGTAAACGGCGGCAACGCATTCAGCGGTAAATACTTCGTTCTCACCAAAAACATTAACCTTAACTTCAAAGCGTGGACTTCTATCGGTAATGCTGCAGATAAGACTTTCTCGGGTATATTCGACGGTAAAAACTTCTCGGTAGAAAACGTAACCGCGGCGTTTATCGGATTCGCTTCGGGTACGACCGTTAAAAATCTTACCTTAAGCGTTAAGATCGATACCACGGCTACCGTCGGCGGTCTTATAACCAAAACGCAGGGCACCGCATGCACGATCGAAAACGTAACCGTTAAAGGTTCGGTAAAAGGCGGCGCGGCTAACGTTGCGGGCTTGATCGGTAATGCGGCAGGCGCAACCACAATCAAAAACTGCAAAAACTACGCAAACGTTACAAGTACCTGCACTGCATCGCTTGCATTTGTAGGCGGTATATTGGGTTCGAGTAACTCCACTATAGTAATCGATTCTTGCGAAAACTACGGCGATATAGTTGCCGAAAAAACTATGGTAGGCGGTATTGCCGGTCTTCCCAGAAAAGCGGCTAACTCTTACATTGCAAACTGCAAGAACTTCGGTAACGTAACCGCTTCGGCTCAGGTCGGCGGTATTGCGGGCGCAAGCAGAGTAAAGGTCGAAAACAGTTACTGCCTTGAAACAGCTCTTATCAACGGCGAAGCTGCAAGCACGCTTACGCTTTACGGAATTAAAACTTCTGTCGGCGGTAAAATCGTAACGGCTTCGATAGTCGGTCAGATAGACGATAAAAACGGCACCGCGGACTGCGGCGAATTAGTAAACTGCGGACTTTGCGACGCAAGCGGAAACGCTATAGGCGAAAACTGATAAAATTGAAAGGCGAAGTTGCCGAAAGTTGAGATAATCGACTTATACGGCAACTTTTGCCAAACTATCAAGACGAAATACAAACCTGAAAGGACGGGATTTATGAAGAACAAAACCTATAAAAAACGGATATTCGGGCTTGCCGCGGCAATACTTGCGGGCGGTGTGTTTTTGTGCGGCTGCACGGGAGATAACAAAGACAGCGGCACCAAAAAACAATACGATCCGTCAACCCGCGTAGCGACCGACAAAGGCGAACAAGTTTTTTCTGTCGACGATAATTACGACAGATATAACAACTATGTCGAACTTTACGACGGCGACGGCGACGTTTACGATATAGGCGATCCGTTCGTGTTCAGGTTCGACGGTAAATATTATCTTTACACGTCGCTCAACGGCAACAAAAAATATTCGGGCAAAATCCCTTGCTGGGAGTCCGATAATATGGTCGACTGGACGTGGAGCGGCTGGGCGTACGATCCGCAAAGCAGTTCGGAATCTTCCGAAACGTACATTGCGTTTGCGCCCGAAGTCGTTTATTACAAAGGCTGGTTCTATATGTGCGAATCGCGCCGCGGTCAAGGGCATTATTTCTTCAGAAGCGATAAGCCCAACGGTCCGTTCACGCTGATTTCAAACAATATGGGCTTGGGCATAGACGGTTCGTTCTATCTTCACGACGACGGGCAGTTATATTTTCTCAGCGCGCTCGACGAATACAGGGGACTTGGTTACTGTACCATAGATTTTACCGAAAGTAACGGCAGCGCGCAGGTAGTTTTAGGTAAAACGCAGAAAATCGAAAACGCCAATCTTAACGGATGGACCGAAGGTCCCGGCTATTTCAAGCGCAACGGCTTTACTTATCTTACTTATACGGGCAACCACGTTGACAGTTCGGGCTACAAAGTCGCGTATTCTTACACGAAAGGCGGCTTACCGTTCAGCGATTTATCGTCAAAATGGTACAACACCACGCTTATTTCCACGGGTCTCGATAACGAATCGCCCTTAGGTTACGGCGCGAAAAGTACTCTTAAGCAGGTTACCAACTATCGCGGGCTTGGTCACAGCAGTAACGTAATCGGTCCCGATCTCGACGGAATTTACACGGCGTACCACAACGCAAACCGTATAAACTACGACAACACAATGGTTTCAAGCGTTCGTAAGTATAACTTAACCCGTTATTTCACCAACGGCTCATACGTTTTAACCGACGGACTCGGAAACTATTCCAAAATCAAACCCGGCGCGGCGGATTATACCGCTTCGGGCGAACAATTAACGGTCAGCGGCAACTTTAATTTAAGCGCGCAGAAAACGCAGAACGTTTACACGGCCGAAATCAACTTCACGCTTAAAAACGGCAAGGGTACGGCGGTGTTCGGCTATAGCGACGAAAACAATTATTCGTCCGTTATAATCGACGGAACCGACCTTGGTTATTCGCAGACGGTAAACGGCAAAACGACCAGAATCGCGTCGGCAAAAGTCGCCGTTTCAAGCAATACAAACGCTATTCACACCGTAAAGGTTGTAAACGGAAGCCATAAAACGCAGATTTATTACGATAACATGCTTATGACAACGTCCGATAAAACGGCAAGCGGCGGTTATGCGGGCGTTACGGGCGGCGCGGCGGCAACGTCTTTACAGCTTAATAACGACGCATTCGGCACTTCCGATTTCGAAACGGTCAAAGATTTAACGGGCAGTTTTGCGGCAAACGCCTATCTTAAAGGCGAAAACCGCGGCTACAGCATAGCGGACGCAAAAGTCAAACGCGACGGCGTTCGTCAGGGCGAAAAAGAAAGCACCGTATATTCTTCCGAAAACGACGCTTACGCCCTGATATTAAAATCCGAAGATTGGGTTAAATATCTTGTAGACGCGCCCGAAACCGACGATTATTCTTTGAGTTTAACGGTCGGCGCGCAGAGTAAAGGCTGCATATTTGAAATTATTATCGATAACGATAAGATTATCAAAGCCGAAATACCCGAAGATCTCGACTTCGGCTCGGCGGCTTATGCCAACGTAAACGTAGGCGCATTTGCGGCAGATAAAGGCGTTCATACGTTGAAGATCAGAGTGTTCGACGGCACGCTCGACGTTCTTAATTTCTCTACAAGTAAAAACGCGACCGAATTAGGTCAGGTAACCGATTCGCTGCGCGATAAAAACTCAAGCGTATTCACGCAGAAAGTGGGCACGAAAGCGTCTTTCTCGGCGGCGGGTCTTATGACCAACTCTGCAGACGACCGCACGCTTATACTTACCGGCAGCCGCGGCATATCCAACTACGAATTCTCTGTAAACGTAAAAATCGTTTCGCAGGAAGCGCAGGGCGGAATTCTGTTCAGAATGAACGATTTCTCGCATACGGATTACAAAACCACGCAACTCGGCACCGAGTTCGACGGATATTACTTAAGCATCGGCAAATATCTCGTTAACCTTTATAAAACTTCGCACGGCAAAGAACAGCTCAAGCTCGGCGGAACAAAACCGCCTTCCGGTCAGTCTTTCGGCGACGGAGCTCAGGTAAGGGTAACCGTCAGATGTGAAAACAGCAATATCACCGTATATCTTAACGGCGAAGAGTTTATGACCTGTACGGACGCAGAAGACTACACAAGCGGCTATATCGCGTTCTTTACCGAAAAGGGTTCGAGTTATCTGTTCACCGATTACGAATATATCGAACTGTAAATTTGCGCATAAAAACTTAAAAGATCATCGCAAAACAACAAAAATTTCGCAAAAGGCATGCCTTTTGCTTGACAAAGTTTCTTTGTCAAGCAACGGCGTTTAATTGCAGATTAAAATGGCGTTTTGCGAGTTATAAAAATATTTAAGGAGAAAATTATGAAAAAATCAAACAAATTCAGACTTGCTTGTCTTGCTTCGGCACTTGTTTTATCGTTTTCGGCTTTTGCCGGCTGCACCGGCGGAAAAGACAGCGGCGATAAAGGCGGCGAAGATTCATGGAAATCGCTTGAAAGCGGCGAAGTTGTTCAGTTAACGCTCGCGGGGCGCGACGTCGATACCGAAAAAGCCAACTATCAGGCGTTTGTAGACGATTTCAACAAAACTCACGAAAATATCGTCGTAGAACTTCAGTGGTGGAGCGACGGCACCGCCTACAACATCGCGCTCGACGCTATGGGTAAAAATCTGCCCGACGTATTCATGCTTAACGACATGATGTTCTCGTCTTACGCATACAGCGGCAAACTTGCAAACATTCGCGGTCATATCGACGAAAGCGTTATGGACGATATGTATGAATCTGCTTGCAACGAATATTATTACGACCATACCACCAACAAAATCGGTAAAACCGACAAAGCGGCTCTCTACGGTCTGCCCAAGGATAACGGTCCTTACGCTCTCGCAATCAACGAAACTCGCCTCAAACAGGCTATCGCAACTTACAACGCAAGCGCCTCCGATGCCGATAAGATAGACGAAAGCAAAGTTTTAAGCACCACCGAACCTATGACTTTCGGTTATTTCATGGAAATCGGCAAAAAACTTAAAACCGTTCTCGGCAAAAACGAATACGTTCTTTCGGGCTACGATCTCGAAAGCATAGTTTACTCCAACAACGCAAACTACTTCACCGACGACACGGGCGCGGTTTCAGCAATCGATTCCGATAACTTCGTCGGCGCAATGCAGTTCATTCAGAACCTTTATAAAGAAGGTATTCTTCCTTCCGCGGGTACTACGTCTTCAACCGAAACGCTGTTCACGTCGGGCGGCTCGCTCTTTTTCTACGGAGCCGTAGGTCCCTGGAAAACCAAAGACTACTGGAAGAGCTGTAAGTTCGACTGGAACATTCTTCCCGTACTCTGCGGCGACGCAGACGGTTCGGTTTCCACCGCCTGTGTAGGCAGCATGGTTTACGCTATATCCAACAACTGCAAATATAAAGACGCCGCGCTCGAACTCGTTAAATACTTTTCTACCGATACTTCGGCGCAGAGAACTCAGTACAAACGCGGACAGTGCATACCTAACCTCAAGAGTCTTGCAAACGAATATATCACCGACTCTCAGGGCTTAATCGCAAGTCAGGCAAAAGCTCAGGCTGACTGCGATAAACCTTATCCCGAAAACCGCGGCGTATGGATCGATATGATCGACGGCGTCGGCACTAAGAAAACCAACGCCGCAGGCGAAACTTATACCGACAAAATCACCGGTAAATACCGCGCGGCAAGTTACACTTTCGAATACGGCTGGCAGACAGAACTTAACCAGTTTATGGCTGGTCAGAAAGGCAACTTCGGTTCTTTCTGGCAGGCTGATAAGAGCGGCAAATGGGTAGACATCAAAGCGGCCCTTACCGCTTATAAGCCCACCATGCAGGCGTTTTTGGACGAAGCGCGCGAAATACTCGGCTGATTCGTCTGACAAATAACGCAAAACAGAACTAACTATCGCGCCGCTTGAATCTGCGGAAAAAACCGCTTATTTTAGCGGCGCGTAAAACTTTTCGGGGAGGATGCAACTGAATGCATACGAATGCAGATATGCCGCAGGGCTTTTCTGAAACGACGGTTTCGAACGTACCGCCCAAAAAACGCAAAAAAAGCACGCTTAAGCGCAGAGAAAATTTAACCGCTCTTGCGTTTATTTCTATAAAATATTTCGGGCTTATAGTTTTTACCGTACTTCCGGTTATATTCGCGATTTTATATAGTTTTACCAATTACAACGCACGCTTTGAAACCGAGCCGTTTTTAACGAGAATAGGCGCGTTATGGTGCGATTTCGAAAATTACAAAAAACTGTTTACGACCATAACGTACGGCGAAGCGTTCAAAAACGCCATAACAAACAACCTGATTTTCATGCTCAGCGTTCCGCTCGGCATAATATACGGTCTTGTGGTTGCGGTAATGCTCAGCCGCGAAAAACTGATACGCGGTTCGCGCGTTATAAGAATGCTTATTTATATTCCCGTAGTTTCGTCGGCTGTCGCCATGAACATAATCTGGCGTTACATATTCGATAACCAGTACGGAATTATAAATCAGGTTACGGGGTGGGATATTCAATGGCTTACCGACGCAACGTGGATAAAGGTCGCCATAATAATCAAATCGGCGTGGGGTTCTATCGGCAGAACGATGATTTTGTGTCTTGCCGCTCTTACCAACGTCGGGCGCGATTATTACGAAGCGGCCGAACTCGACGGCGCGAACGAAGTCACCAAGTTCTTCAAAATTTCAATTCCGCTCATCTCGCCGACGCTTTTCTATCTGTTCTGTACGGGCTTTATAGGCAATCTTCAGGCGTATGTGGATTCTCAGGTATTTGCAAACGGGCATCCGGGCGCGCAGACCATAGTTTACTTCATATGGAACTACGGTATCAACAACAGCCGTTACGGAATAGCGAGCGCCGCGTCCTTCATTCTTACGATAAGCATTATGCTTATGACCTTGTTGCAGTTCAAAATCAGCAACAAATGGGTTTATTCCGAATAAGGGGGGTGTTTTTATGACTGAAAATATTGCAATCAAAACAGATAAAAAGCCTTCCGATAAAAGCAGCGCGGGCAGAATAGCAGGTATCGTTTTCTGCTACATATTCCTTGTAATTACTTGTTTTTCCTGCGTTTTTCCGTTTTTATGGATGGTTTTGTCAAGCCTTAAAACGGTAGACGAAACGGTAAACACGCTCACGCTCACTTTCTTTGCCAAAGATCCGCAATGGCATAACTATGCTATAGTCTTTGAAAAGATCGATATGTTCCGCGGACTTCTGAACACCATGACGATAGAAATCACAACCATTCCGTTCTGCGTGTTCATGTCCGGGCTTTCGGCGTTCGCCTTTTCCAAAATGGAACTGAAACATAAAGACGTTCACCTTATGATTCAGTTAAGCGCGCTGATGATTCCTTACGCATGCGTGGTTCTTCCCCTTTATCGCGCGTACTTCAAACTTCAGCTTACAAACACCTTGTGGCCGTTAATACTTCCGTCGCTCTTCGGCGGGGTTTCGATGATGTTCTTCTTCGTGCAGTTTCAGCGTTCCATATCCAACGCCATATTCGAAGCCGCCAAGGTAGACGGCGCAAGTTATCTTCGTCAGTATACGAACATAATGCTCCCCATAATGGGACCCGCCGTCGCGGCGCAGGTAATATTTATGTTCGTCGGCAACTGGAACGACTTCTTCGCTCCGTCCCTTTATCTGACGATAGAAAAGGTTATGACCTTGCAGCTTATGATAAAGTCGCTTTCCGATTCGAAAATCAACCTGCCCGTGTCGTTTGCGGGCGCGGTTATAGCAAGCGTTCCGCTGTACGTAATTTACCTTATTTTCCAGCGTTACTTTATCGAAGGTATGGCTATTTCTGCGGTCAAAGGCTGATAAGTTCAATTAAAAATCAACCTATAAGTCGATTATCGGCACATTCTGATAAAAAACGGCACATTTAATAATAACGGGTGAAAATTATGCAACACGCAAAATGTTATAAAAAAGGTTATCCGCGTCCGCGTTTCGTGCGCGAAAATTACACACTGCTTAGCGGCGAATGGGATTTTTGTTTCGACGATAAAAACGACGGCGAAAAGCGCAGGCTATATCGCGGTTTATCCGCCGGAAATACGGTAAAAATCAACGTGCCGTTCGCTTATCAGAGCGAAGCGAGCGGGGTTGAAGATAAGACCGACCACGCATACATGTGGTATTCTCGCACGTTTTCTTACGATCTTCCGCGCGGAAAACGCCTTATAATCAACTTCGACGGAGCCGACTATCTTGCAAAAGTATGGCTTAACGGTACGTTTATCGGCAGCCATGCGGGCGGATACGCGCGTTTCTCGTTCGACCTTACCGACTATGTAAAGAAAGGCGAAAATCTGCTTACGGTAAAGTGCGAAGACGAGTTTACGCCCGTAGTTCCGCGCGGCAAACAACGTTATGTCGAAAAGAATATTTCGTGTTTTTACACGCCGACTTCGGGAATATGGAAAAACGTCTGGCTCGAAGAAGTTTCCGACGTATATCTGCAGAACGTAATTTCCGTATGCGAATACGAAAACTGCCGCGCGAATTTCGAATTTTATCTTAACAAATTCGTTAAAGGCGCGTCGCTTAAAATAGAAGCGAGTTATCAGGGCGAAAAGGTCGCAAGCACCGAAGTGGAAATTTTTGCCGACTACGGCCGTGCGACTTTAGACCTTACTTTGTTTGATAAAGTCCTTGTAATGAAACCTTGGACGTTGGGTCGCCCCAATCAGTTTTTCGATCTTAAATACACATTGAAAATAAACGGCAAGCCCGTGGACGAAGCAGGTTCTTACACCGCGCTTGTAGACTACAGAACGGTAAACAACGGCATAGAAGTCAATTATCTGCCGTGTTACTATTTCAGAATGGTGCTTGCGCAAGGTTATTATCCGTTCGGCGGAATGACCGCAAAAGACGACGAAGAACTGTTGAACGACGTTCTTCTGATTAAAGAAGCGGGCTTCAACGGCGTAAGGCTGCATCAGAAAATAGAAGACGAACGTTTCTATTATTTCTGCGATATGGCAGGGCTGTTCTTCTGGCTCGAAATGCCGGCGGCTTACGATTACACCGCAAAAGCGGCGGCAAATCTTTCGCGCGAGTGGAGCGAAATAGTTCTTCAGCACAAAGGCTATCTGTCGCTTATGGCATACGTTCCCGTAAACGAAAGTTGGGGCGTTCTGCAAACAAGCGAAAACAAGGCTATGCAGAACTTCACGGCAGCGCTTTATCGGCTCACGAAATCGCTCGATCCCACTCGTCCCGTTATATCCAACGACGGCTGGGAACACACCGAAAGCGATATCGTAACCCTTCACAATTATGCTCAGACGGGCGAAGAAATAGAACAGGCTTACGGCGACATGCAGGCGTTTTTAAGCGGCGATCTTGTAAAAGACAGGCATTCGCGCGCGGCTTTCGCAAACGGCTATAAATACGACGGTCAGCCTGTAATTATCAGCGAATACGGCGGCGTTTCGTATATCAAAGACAATGCCGAAGGGTGGGGCTACGGCAATGCGGCAAACAGCGAAGAAGAGTTTATATCCCGTCTTTGCGAACTCACCCGCGCAATAGAAAAGGTCAACTGTCAGGGCTATTGCTTAACGCAGTTCACCGACGTAATGCAGGAAAAGAACGGGCTTTTCACCGAAGACCGCAAACCCAAAGCCGATATGGCAAAATTAAGACTTATCAACGGTATCGGACGATAATCGGTATCAAAGAATAAGTTTCACGAAATCAAAGGGAGAATTTTTATGGAAGAAAGACTTGTTAAGGGGCAGTGGAGCAAAGAACGTGCATGGCAGTGGTATAACGAACAGCCATGGATCCGCGGATACAACGGTTATCCGTCCAACTGCGTAAACCGCATAGCCATGTGGCAGGAATACGAACACAAAGAAGTTTTCGAGCAGATAGAATATGAATTCGATCTTGCCCGCCAGACGGGGTTCAACGCCGTCCGCGCAATTATTCAGTTCGAATGCTGGTACTATCAGCACGATTCGTTTATGAATAATCTCGAAGAATATTTCACTCTTGCCGACAAGTACGGCTTAAAAGTCATGCTTACTCTCGGCAACGACTGCACCGTTCCCAAAGAAAAATTCAAACCCGTGGTTTTCGGCAAACAGAACGTAGACTGGGGCTATCACAGCGGCATTAAAGCGGGTCCGCACTCCGCGGGGCTTGTCGGTCCCGGGTATTGTCTGCTCGACGATCCCGAAATCGAACCCAAGTATTACGAAATGGTAGACGAAATCGCGGCTAAATACTGCAAAGATCCGCGCTTGCAGATCTGGGACGTATGGAACGAACCGGGCAACGGCAGACGTGATAATCTCAGCCTTAAAGCGATGACAAAGTTCTTTGAAATCATACGTTCGCACGATCCAATTCAGCCGCTCACCGCAGACTGCTGGAGTTATACCGAAGACTTTATGCCCAAGCGCGAAATGGAAAAGGTGGCGGTCGAACTTTCCGACGTAATCACTTTCCATTACTACGGTTCGTACGAAAATATGATTATCATCATAGAAAACCTTAAAAAACTGGGCAGACCGCTCATTAACAACGAGTGGCTCAACCGTATCGCCGGCAACGACGTAAAAGAACTCTTTCCCCTTTTCTATCTCGAAAAAATCGGTTCTTATCACTGGGGGCTTATCGCCGGCTATTCGCAGACCTACGAACCGTGGGGACATTATTTCGTGGACTATCTCAAGGAAGGCTCCACGCTCGACCTTACAAAGTGGCAGCACGATATCTATCGTTTCAACGGACTGCCTTACGACGTAAAAGAAATCAATACTTTCAAACGTTTCTGCGCGCTTGCCGCCGAAAAGGAGAAAAACAATGCCGACAAAAAATAAGTTTATGTTAAAATCGTTGTCGCTCGCGCTCTCGGCTATGCTTACCGCGGGCGTATGTGCGTTTTCGGCTTGCAACGGATCTTCCGATTCTTCTTCCGACGGCGGAAAGGTTGAAGTCCCCGAAATCGAAAAGATAGAAGATTTATCCGACGAACGTTATCTTAACTTATACGGCAGAAATTTTTATAACGAAAATTTCGAAGGCACGGTATTCGTAAACAGCGCGTCCGGCTTCGAATTCAGATTCCGCGGCACCGCCGTTTACGCCAACCTTTGCAAAATCGGCTCGCGTGATTCTATGTGGTCGGTCTTTGTCGACGGCGAAACCGACAGCAACGCCCGCGTTCTTACTTTCAAAGACACAAGGGGCTTATTCCTTAAAAAGACGCTTGTCGAAGGTCTTTCCGACGGCGAGCATACTGTCAGAATTCTCAAGCGCACCCCGTCTAATTACGACAGAATTATCGTAAACGAAATATCTTCCGACGGCGCGTTTCTGGCGGCTCCCGAAAAGCCCGCGCTCAATATCGCTTTTTACGGCGATTCCATAACATGCGGCGAAGGCGTTTTAAGGGCATATAAACCTGCCGACAGCGCGACGTACACCGCCGAAACGCAGAACGCCCTTCAGTCATACTCGGCTTACTGCGCGCAGGAACTCGGCGCTTCGTTCGAAATTTTCGGGCGCGGCGGCATAACGCTCAAGTACCTTAATACGGCTACCGAAGAATTTTCCGTGCTCAACAACTTCAGAAGTTACGCTGTGGATATGTCGGTCGAAAAAGGAGAATGTCCCGAATATGATTTTTCTTCCGTTCCCGACGCGGTCGTGATTTATCTCGGCACCAACGATTACATCCGCAGTCTTAAATACACCACCGGTTATTCGCTTGCCGGAATGAAGGCTGCGTATATGGAATTTGTAGACGCGGCTGTCGGCGCATACTACGGGTACGATATTCCCGTAGTTCTTTGCAGCGGTCTTATGGTTCACGGTTCGGGGCTTGACGGCAGCGTAAAAGGCGCGGTCGAAAGTCTTAAGCCCAAATATCCTTATATCGCGGCGATAGATTTCGACGCGGGAGTTACCGAACCGCGCGGCGGACACCCCGTTGTGGAAGACAGCGTAAAAGCGGGCAAGGTTTTAGCCGAAACGTTAAGAACGCTGTTTGAAAATTCGGGCAGACTGTAACAAGCAGAAACAAAAAATAAAGAGTCCGTTAAAAAATGTTTTTTGCGGACTTTTTTAATTTCGTCTTGCAAAAATTAAGATTATATGCTAAAATAAGCCGAGAAAGCAAAGGAGTTAAGCCACATGGTTTCGGTTCTGATAGAAGAAAATTATTCGTCCAACAACCGCATAAAAACCATACTCGACGGAATGGGATCGGTTCTTAAAAAGAAACGTCTCGCGCTTGAAATCTTCAAATCTTTAGAAGAAATCAAAGATAATCCGCGCGTGGTTATTTTAATCTGCGCTTCACTCAAATGGACTATGGACGCCATAAAAGCGCTCAACGCGCGCGGCATTCATCCGCTCGTGTTCGGGTTTCAGTATATCGATACAATGTATCAGTACAGCGGCATAAACCTGACCTACACAAAGTCCACATATCTTTTAACAGGCTATCTTCTTTCCGAAAACGCGGGCGAAACCGCCGTTATAGGTTATAATTCCGATTCGCTACCCGACAGGTTGAAACTTGCGGGCGTAAAGCATGCGGCAGAACTCTATGATATACCCGTAAAGGTTTTCCGCAACAACGGCGACGTTATGGCTTGCATAAAAGACTTTGCCGAAAACGGTGCGAACGTTAAAAACGTAGTCTGCCTTAACGATGCGATCGCCGTAATTCTGCGCACTTGTTATCCCGAACTGTTAGAAAACAAGCGGGTATGCAGTTGCAACGGAATGAAAATTTCCGAATATATGGAAAATCCCTATCCCGCCGCCATAATAAACTATTACAACGCGGGCGTGCAGATTGCCGAACTTTATCTTTTTTTAATGCGGCTCGACGAAGTATATTCCACCGCGTTGACTCTCGAAATGGATATAGTGATAGGCAAGCGTTATGACGGAAAGTTCCCGCTTATAGATTCGTCTTACAGCCAGAGCGGAGTAGATTTTTACGGCGACAAAATCGTCGACGAAGTAGAGCGGCTCAATCAGACCCTTTTAATGCTCGACGAACTCGACGAACAGATCCTTCACGATATCATGGCGGGCGACAGTTACGAAACCATCGCCGAAAACCGCCACCTTGCGTTGAATACGGTAAAATACCGCGTGCATGCAATGGTCAAAAACGCCGACGTTTCCGGCAGAAAAGACCTTGTCGCGCTCATTTCCAAATACAATCTTATTGTATAAACCCGACTATTGCGGCGTGAACGCTCAAACGCCTGCGGCATAAAGTGAAAAAAACCATATTATAGCATAAAAATCGCTCAAAATATTGTCTTGCAAAACGCCTTTTCGTCTTGTATAATGTACTTGAAAAGTATAAAGAACGACGAGGTGTTTTTTATGTCTGAAATCAAAAAGCAAAAAATTACAATTCCTACATATAAAGTCGGCGACCCCGAACCGCTGCCGCTGTATTTCGAAAAACGTCCTTATCAGGGCGCAAGCGGTCGCATTTATCCTATTCCTTACGTTACGTCTTTTTCCGACGATAAAAAGGATTGCGATTACGAAGGCTACGTTCTCGAAAACGAGTATATCCGCGCCGTATTGCTCCCCGAACTCGGCGGCAAGGTTCACTGCGCGCTCGATAAAACCAACGGTTACGATTTTATTTACAACAATAAAGTCATCAAGCCCGCAATGGTCGGCTTGGCGGGGCCGTGGGTTTCGGGCGGTATCGAATTCAACTGGCCGCAGCACCATCGTCCTACAACCTTTATGCCCGTAGAGCATGCCGAAGGCAAATCGAACGGCAAAAAAGCGGTATTTATGGGCGAAGTGGATTATTTCCATCAGATGAAAGGCTACGTCGCGCTTTCCGTCGACGAAGGCTCGAGCGTTCTCCGCGCAAAAATCACCGTATACAATCAGACGCCCGTCGCGCACCCGTTCATGTGGTGGGCGAATCTTGCCGTCGAAATCGACGACGATTACAGGGTAGTATTTCCGCCCGACGTGGAGTATGTAAACGACCATGACCGCCGCGCCGTTCTCGAATGGCCGATTGCAAAAGGCGTTTATCATACCGCGCGCCCGTATGACTACGGCAAGGGTACCGATATTCACGTTTTCTCGGCTATAAAAGTTCCGTCTTCGTTCATGATTTCCAAAGGTCAGTCCGATATGGATTTCGTCTGCGGATACGATAAAAACAAAGAAAGCGGCGTAGTAACCGTTGCCAACCACCACATTGCGCCCGGTAAAAAGCTGTGGACGTGGGGCGACGGCAAATTCGGCGCAAAATGGTGCGAAAACCTTACCGACGACGGTTCGCGTTACGTCGAACTTATGACCGGTTGCTATACCGATAACCAGCCCGACTTCACATGGATCGCTCCTTACGAAACCAAGGAATTCGAGCAGGTGTGGTACCCCGTACGCGATATCGGCGAAGTAAAATGCGCTACCGAAGAAGGCGCGTGCAATCTCGAAAAAACCGAAAACGGCGTATTTGTCGGATTCTACTCGGTCAAAAAGCGCAAATGCGTTATAACATTGCTTAACGGCGACAAGACCGTTTACGAAACCAAAGCCGAAGTTTCGCCGTCCGCGCCCTTTACCGCAACCGTTAACTACGACGGCGATATAAAAGATTTAACTCTGAAAATCTGCGAAGAAAAGTCGGGTAAACTCGTCGTTGCGTACAAGCAGCCCGAACGCGGCAACAAAAAGCCGATTTCGCCCAGACTTCCCGCAAAGAAGCCCTGCGATATAGAATCTGTCGAAGAACTTTATCTCAACGGCATACATTTAAGACAGTATAAACATTTCGAATATTGCCCCGAAGATTACTTCCTTGAAGGTCTTAAGCGCGATCCGAAAGATATCAGATGCAATAAGGCTATGGGCGATAAGTGCCTTGAACGCGGCGAGTACGATAAAGCCGTATCTTACTACAACGCGGCAATCGAAAGACTTACGCTCCGTAACGACAATCCTTACGACACCGAGCCTTACTACAAACGCGCGCTCTGCAAATTCTATAAGGGCGACCTTAGCGGCGCGTATAACGACGCATACCTTGCCGTATGGAGTTATCCGTATCGCAGCGCGGGCTATTATCTGCTCGCTAAGATCGACGCGCTCAACGGCAATAAAAAAGAATCGATCGAATTCCTTAAACTTTCGCTCGAAACGCAGAGTAAAAACCTGTGGGCGAAATACGTTCTCGGCATATTCGAAGGGGATAAGGGCATAGATAAACAGATCGAAGAAATCGATCCTTTGTTCTTCGCGGGCTTCGAAAAAGAAAAGAACGCCGTAAACTTCGCTATAGAAGCAATGCAGTTCGGTCTTTACGACCTTGCCGGAAGCGCGCTTGAAAAATGCGACGATAAGGCGATCAAGTTCTACTATCTCGCATATCTTGCGGGGCTTCGCGGCGATAATGCGGCAAAAGACAAATATATCGGACTTGCCGACAACTGCAGCTGGAAATGCGAATTCCCCGTCCGTACCGAAACCGTTCCCGTCTTAAAAGCAGCGGGTACCGCAATGGCGCACTATTATATCGGCTGCATTTACTACGCTTACGAAAGATACGGCGAAGCGGTCGACGAATGGAAACAGACCGTCGCAAAAATCGACTTTGCACCCGCTTACAGAAACATGGCTTTAGGGCTTTACGACCATCTCGGCAAAGCGGAAGAAGCGACCGCCGCTTTAGAAAAAGCGCATAAGTTAATGCCCGAAAGCAATCGTATTTTCTTCGAACTCACTCAACTCTACAAAGGTCTTAACTTGCCCGTTGAAAAACGTCTTGACCTTTACAAAAACGAAGAGAAAACGGTCTACACCCGCGACGACTGCACCCTTCAGTATTCTGTGCTTTCCACCATTGCGGGCGATATGGATAAAGCGTTCGGTATTCTTGCCGATCACCGTTTCCACACCTACGAAGGCGGCGAAGGTTATCTTACCCAGCACCACGCGTGGCTGCACTTTATAACGGGCAGAAAACTTCTTAACGAAAAGAAGTATAAAGAAGCCGAAGAAATGCTTGTTTTGGGGCTTACGTTCCCGCTTAATTACGGCGAAGAAAAGAACTATTTCGTAAACGAAGCGCCTATTTATCTCGAACTTGCCAAGGTTTACGAGGCGCAGGGACTTAACGCCAAGCGCGACGAATACCTCAATCTCGCGCTCACCACGCACGGCGCGCCTACCGTTCACAGTTACTACGAATGCCTTGCCTATAACGCGCTCGGTAAATCCGCCGAAGCAAACGCTCTCGCAAACGAAATGGCAGAAATCGGCAATCACAAAATAGAAACCGCCGAAATTCCCGAATATTACGGGGTAGGCTCGCCCGCATATCAGCCTTTCAATTACGATATCGAAAGAGTGCATCGGCTTGCAGGCTATCTTATGTGCGGTTTTGCGGCTCTTGCCAAAGGCGATAAAGTAAAAGCGAAAGAGTACGCCGAAAAAGCTGAAAAAATCGATTGCGCAGATTTCTCTCTGTATCTTCTCAAAGGCGAAATAAATGGCTGAAACAACTGAAATTAAATGCCCGCTTTGCACCGTCAGGTTGTCTGCGGGCGGTTACGAAGCAGAGTTCGCGCCCTTAATCGGCGCAACCTGCTTCAGGCTTTTTAATAAGAAATTAAACGCGGAAATCTTCCGTTATCCGCTCGACGAAGAGCATCGGCAAACGAACGTCTATCTGTTCGGTAACCCCATTTTGTTTCCGCCAAACCGCATTCGCGGCGGCAAATTCGTTTTTAACGGAAAAGAGTACGTTTTCCCGATAAACGAACCCCAAACGGGCTGCTTTATCCATGGCGAACTGCTTAATCTGCCGTTTACTACGGTTGCAAAAGCCCAAAACGAAATTGTTTTTCGCTATAGTGCAAAAGCGGGCGAGTATATCGGTTTCCCGCACAATTTCACCGTCGAAAGGCGTTATGTTCTGAACGAAAGCGGGCTTGAAGAATTTACGTCCGTAACTAACGACGGGGTGGCGGATATGCCCGTAATGCTTGCCTATCACACGACGTTCGACCTTAATTTCGGCGGCGACAAAAACGACGTTACTTTAGAAGTTCCCGTATCCGAAGAATATCTGCGCGATAAAAACTTTTTGCCTACCGGCGAGAAAGCAAGCGGCAGACCGCGTGACGAGCAACTTGAAAACGGCGCGTTTTATCCCGCAGTCGCTCCGTTTTCGGCGTTTTATAAATCGAACGGCAAACCGTTTACGTCTGTTCTTAAAAATCAAAAAAGCGGCGTAAGCATTCGTTATTCAAGCGATAATTCGTTCGGTTACAGAATGTTATACCGCGGCGACGGCGACGATTTTGTCGTAACCGAACCGCAGACTTGCGCCATAGATTGTTTTCATCTCGGCAACCCGGACGAACTCGGGCTTATCGTGCTTAGCGGCGGCAAAACGCAGACCTTCCGCACGAGAATAGAAATTAAAGGGTAGTGTAACACGAATACGCTCTAATTATGCCGAACGCTTAAACCTTACACCCCCATGTAAAAAGCACTTGCAGTACGCGCAGGTGTTTTTTTAGTCTATAAATATCGGCGTTGCACATATTTGCAAATGTGCATATAAAGCAAATAATGGTGTTTATTAGGCAAATTTAATAAAAAAGCACAAAAATTTTATAAAAACAGTAGACTAACGCAACGCAAAGTGCTATGATATAAGTAAATTTTATAAGAAGGAGATATTCTTATGTCGTACAAAAACAGCACAGCAGAGATGCTTAAGATTTTGCAGTTCCCGATAACCGAAGAATACAAAACTTTTGCATACGTCCTTTACGCTTTGTTCGGCGTTATAGCCGCAGGGCTTATCGTCGGAACAATGCTCAAAGCCAAAAAAGGCTATGTTTTCGGCGGAATCGCCGCAGCCGCACAAATTATTGGGCTTGTATGCATTGCCGGGTCTATTGTAATTTACAATAGTTTCGACGTATATGCTTACGCAAACTCTCATCCGTCCGACGATTTTGCCGCGGTGTTTATAGACGTGCTTATTGAATTGCTTCCCTATGTTTTTGCTTCTATAGTATCTGTTGCATGCTGGGTTTTGGGGCTTGTATTTATAATCAAAAATCTCGGAAATACCGTAAAAGTTTTCGGTATATTCGCTATGATTATTTACATTGCAAGGTTCCTTTTCATACAACCGCTGCCCACAACGTTGTTTGCTATTAACGGCGAAGGCACCGTCGCTCTTCAGAAAGTAAACGACGTTATTCTTGTTTTAGGTTATGTTTTCCCGTTCGCGCTCGTACTTCTCGGCGCGCTGCTGCGCAAAACTAAACAAGATACTGTAACCGGAACTATCGCGCAGAACGAACAGACCGGTTCTGACGCGCTGTAATCTATCAAACAAAAATCTATCAAAATAAAAAAACGTCGGGCGGGGTATTCCGCTCGGCGTTCTATTTATGTTGTAATAAAAAAATCGCCGTATAAGTTGATTATCGCGCATTTCAATCTGAATTGCAGACAGGCTGTAATTATATATTCAAAAATTATATATTCTAATAAAAAAATCGCCATATAAGTTGATTATCGCATATTTCAATGCAAAATCACATTTTTTATACGGTTTTATAAAAAAGTTGCGCTATAAGTCAATTATCGAGCTTTTTTTGCTTATTTAGAGTGTGTCATCAGATGGCTTTTGATTGCCGCAAACGTAACGTCGCTTATATCGTGTTCCATCTTGCAGGCGTCGGCTTTAGCCGTTTCGGGATCCACGCCTATGTTGGTAAGCAGTTCGCACAAAACGTTGTGCCGCTCGTAAATCTTCTCGGCAACGTTGCGCCCCGATTCCGTAAGCGCGATATAGCCTTCCTTGTCGATAAGAATATATCCGCCTTTATGTAAAATAGACATAGCGCGGCTAACGCTCGGTTTTGAGTATCCCATATACTCGCTTATGTCGATAGATCTGACGAAATTATTTTTTTTCGAAAGAATAAGTATGGTTTCAAGGTACATCTCGCCCGATTCCTGAAGTTTCATGTGTTTTCCCCCTTTTTATAATCTTTTTATAATACGGAATTTATTATAATAAGGAATATATCCTTTTTCGGTTGCCCGATTGTTTATTTTTGTTTATTATAACGGCTTTTAATTAAAAACGCAAGCGTTATTCTGCCGAATTGTCATTTTTGCATTATATGGTTTTTATGATGTTAGCAAAGGGTAACAAAGCGGTGCCGACATCTTCATTTGACTAAAAAAATATTTTTTTTCGAAAAATCGACAAAAAACAGTTGACTTTTAATGTTTATAGGAATATACTCAATCACGGTTAGCGGGGGCTAACCTTATATTAAGCCATTGGGTTAGCGTTTGCTAACGTAAAGTATAGGAGAAAAAAATGATTCCTTTAACATTTGCCGACGGCAACTCGCAGTGCATAATAAAAAAAATAGGCGGCAGCCCGGAAGTAAAAAAGCATCTTGAAGATATGGGTTTTGTCACGGGCAGTACGGTTGAAGTGGTATCGCAGTCGGGCGGTAACATAATTGTGAACGTAAAAGACGTCAGAGTGGCAATCAGCCGCGAAATGGCGATGAAAATAATGATCTGAGACGGAGAGATTAAAAATGAAAACATTAAAACAGGCAAAAATCGGCGAAACGGTTAAAATCGTTAAAGTCGGCGGCGAAGGTGCCGTCAAACGCAGACTTATGGATATGGGGATTACCAAAGGCACCGAACTGTATATCCGTAAGGTTGCACCGCTGGGCGATCCGGTAGAAATTACCGTCCGCGGATATGAACTGTCTTTGCGTAAAGCCGACGCAGAACTTATCGACGTCGAATAATCGGCGGAAAAGTTACGAAGTAAACGCAAAACATTAAAACTGTATAAATAATAAGGAGTAAACATAAATGGGTAATAAAATAACCATTGCTCTTGCCGGTAACCCTAACTGCGGTAAGACGACATTGTTTAACGAACTGACGGGTTCCAATCAGTTTGTAGGTAACTGGCCGGGGGTTACGGTCGAGAAAAAAGAAGGCAAACTGAAAAAGCACGACGACGTAATAGTAACCGACCTTCCGGGTATTTATTCTCTGTCGCCTTACACGCTTGAAGAAGTTGTCGCAAGAAAATATCTTCTCGGCGAAAACGAAGACAAGAAGAGCCCCGACGTAATTCTTAACATCATCGACGCAAGCAATTTGGAGCGTAACCTTTATCTTACCACTCAACTTGTAGAACTCGGTATCCCCGTAGTTATCGCGCTTAACATGATGGACGTCGTAAAGAAAAACGGCGACGTTATCAGAACCGACGAACTCGCCAAAAGACTGGGCTGCAAGGTAGTAGAGATTTCCGCAATCAAAAAGACGGGTATTACCGAAGCCGCCGAAGCCGCGATCGACGCCGCAAAAAACGGCAAGACTGTTCCTATGCACACATTCTCAGGCGTAGTAGAACACGCGCTTGCACATATCGAAGAGGCGGTCGTACATAATATGGCCGAAGAACGTCAGCGTTGGTACGCGATCAAGATATTCGAACGCGACGATAAAGTTATGCAGTCGCTCAATATCGACGCGGAAGTAGCGAAACATATCGAAGCCGATATCAAAGCTGCCGAAAAAGAGCTCGACGACGACGCCGAAAGTATCATCACCAACGAAAGATACATTTACATTGCGGAACTCTTAAAGACCTGCTATAAAAAGAAAAACAAAGGTCAGATGAGCGTTTCCGATAAAATCGACCGCGTGGTAACCAACCGTTGGGCGGCACTGCCTATTTTCGCGGTAATTATGTTCCTTGTTTACTTTATCTCGGTTACGACCGTAGGCGGCTGGGTTACCGACTGGACGAACGACGGACTGTTCGGCGACGGCTGGCACCTGTTCGGAATGGAAACTACCGACGGTAAGAGTTACACCGACGAATCCGAAAAATTCGGCAACGCAAGCACCGTTGTAAACGGATATATCGACTATGCCGAAGAAAAAGGCTACGACGTTGAATCACTCAGAGCCGCTCTCGACACCGAAGACGAAAATTTTTCGGCAGAAGCCGCAAAGACCGCTTTGCTTGCTTTCTACGACGATATTAAAGACAACGATTTATACAAAAAAGCGACTTACGAAGTAACCGACGAAGAAACGATGGTTACCAAAACGGTCTCTTCGACAATAAAAGAATTCGAAGAACAGATGGGCGTTCTCGCAGACGAATACAAATTTGCGGAACCCGATCCCGCAGACTTCGGCGTATGGGTCCCCGGTATTCCCGTTCTCGTCCGCAGCGGTCTTGAAAAAATCAACTGTCCCGAATGGCTCGATAATCTTATCGTAGACGGTATTATCGCAGGCGTCGGCGCGGTACTCGGTTTTGTTCCCCAGATATTCATCCTGTTCATATTCCTTGCCTTTCTTGAAGCGTGCGGATATATGGCAAGAATTGCATTCGTTCTCGACAGAATATTCAGAAAATTCGGTCTTTCCGGTAAATCCTTCATTCCTATGCTTATCGGTACCGGTTGCGGTATCCCGGGCATCATGGCTTCGAGAACGATCGAAAACGAACGCGATCGTCGTATGACGATTATGACTACAACGTTTATGCCTTGCGGCGCAAAGGTTCCCTTTATCGCAATGATCGCAGGCGTCATCTTCGGCGGTGCTTGGTGGGTTGCTCCTTCCGCATATTTCCTTGGAATGGCGTCGATAATAATATCGGGTATAATTCTTAAAAAGACAAAAATGTTCGCCGGCGATCCCGCTCCGTTCGTTATGGAACTTCCCGCATACCATCTGCCGTCTGTCGGTAACGTACTGCGCAGCATGTGGGAAAGGGGCTGGTCGTTCATCAAAAAAGCCGGCACGATAATCCTTCTTTCGACCATCGTTATCTGGTTCCTCAGCAGCTTCGGCGTTGCGGACGGCGCATTCAGAATGCTCTCCGAAGAAGAAATGAATCTCAGCATACTTGCCTTCATCGGCAACTGCATCGCATGGATCTTCGCGCCTATCGGATTCGGCAACTGGCAGGCTGCAGTCGCGTCTATCACCGGTATCGTTGCAAAAGAAAACATCGTCGGTACTATGTCCATCCTTTACGGATCGAGCGCGGCTATCGGCGCAGCATTCACCAAAGTCAGCGGTTTTTCCTTCCTGGTATTCAACCTTCTCTGCGCTCCTTGCTTTGCGGCTATCGGCGCAATCAGAAGAGAAATGAACAACGCAAAATGGACTTGGTTTGCAATCGGCTGGCAGTGCGGTTTCGCTTATGTTATGGCGTTTATCGCTAATGCTTTCGGCGGACTGTTCGCAGGCACGCTGTTCAGTAACGTAGCGGTCGGTATTATCGAACTTATCGTCGCTCTCGGTCTTGTTGCGGGTATCGTTTATCTGCTCGTCAGACCTTACAAAGAAGCAACGACTCTTTCTGCCGACGTAAAAGCGTAAGCGATTACATAATCGATTGTAAAACCGATTAAAGGAGTAAAGTTATGTTAGAATGGTTAGCAAATAATTGGGGCGGATTGCTCATAGGAGCAATACTCATAGCCGTAGTTGTCCTTATAATAGTAGGTATTGTAAAAGACAAAAAGAAAGGCAAATCGTCTTGCGGATGCAACTGTTCGTCATGCGCGATGTGCGGAAAATGCCACTCGGCTGCCGCCAAAAAATCTTCCGACAAATCGGTAAAATAAAAAAATGTAGTTTTTTTCTCGTGGGATGCTTAACTAAAGCATCCTGCGTTTTTTTATTACATAAACGTTGACACAAGTACGATAAAATGATATAATCCGATCAAACGGGAGACGGTTATGAAGAAATATTTTATTTGCTGTATTGTTTTTGCAATGATTATTGCGATGCTATCCGCCTGCGGCGGCGATTTCGACAGTATCGGCGGCAGTGCCGATAGCGATGTTAACAGTTCTTCGGCTGGCAACAAAGACAGTTCGTCTGAACATGTCCACAATTATATAGAAAAGATTATCGAACCTACTTGTCTGGATGACGGTTATACTTTGCATGAATGCGAATGCGGCGATAGTTACATAACGGATGAAACGCCTGCAAAAGGGCATACGGAAACCGTAGAATCGGGAGTCGAGCCGACATGTACGCAACCGGGGCGAACTGAAAGAATTATTTGTGCCGATTGCAAAACGGTAATTTCCGAAGGCGAATATCTTCCTGCTTTGAACCATATCGAAAATGTTATCGAAGATAAGCAGCCTACTTGTACGGAAGTCGGAAGAAAGGTCGTAGAATGTCAGAGATGTCATGAGATCTTATCGGATGAAAGTATTCCGAAAATTGCTCATACGCCAGATCAACCGACTTATCTTGTCGTGCGCGGAAGCGACTCGTCGGCATTGACTATTAAAAGTGAGATTACATGCTTAAAATGTCAGGCACGATTAAGCGGCAGCGAATATGTCGTTACGTTCTCAGATAAAACTTTTACATATGACGGTAACGCTCATTCCATATTTATCGGCGGTCTGCCGGACGGCTTTTCCGTACGGTATAACGGTAACGAGCAAATCGAATCGGGTGAATATACAGTTACTGCAACTATACTGCGCGATAACGAACCGTTAAAAGACGGAGAACTGACGGCTGTTCTTAAAATAGAAAAGGCGATTGAATACTACGAAGTAACTTTTGATTATTGTGACGCCGCTTATAAAAACGGCAAAATCAAGGTTAAAGAAGGCGACGTTCTTTCTCAATCGCAATTTCCGTTTTTGGGTGTAAAGGCGGGATATAGTCTGTCATGGGAATACGACGGTTTGCCTATTACAAAAGATACGGTAATAAAAAGAAAGTTCACGCCTATAGAATATAAAATAAATTATGTTCTTGGCGGGGCGGAAAACAACGCAAACAATCCTTCGTCTTATACGATAGAGAGTGAAACTATTGTCTTTGCAGAAATAAGCAAGGATTATTATGAGTTTTCGGGCTGGTATGCCGATTCGGACTTTACTACGCCTATCGGTGGCATAAAGCAAGGTTCGACGGGAGATATCACGGTTTATGCCGATATAAAACCCATAAAATACTCAATAACATATATTACATACGGCGGAAGCGAAGGCAATAAAAAAGAATATACTGTTGAAAGCGCAACGTTTTACTTTTCGAAGTCGTACAAAAATGGGTATACTTTTATGGGGTGGTATACCGAGAGTTCTTTTGTAAACAAAATAACTACGGTTGAGTCGGGTTCTCACGGCAACATTACGCTTTATGCAAAATGGGAAATTATAGTTTATAAAATAACGTATAATCTTAATGGCGGTACGAATTCTTCCGAAAATCCCGCCGAATATACAGTCAATTCTGCCGATATAGTTTTTTCTGATCCAGAAAAGGTCGGTTATACTTTTAAGGGGTGGTTTACCAATCCCGGTTGTACTGTGCAAATTACAGGAATAACGCAGGGTATGCTTGGCGACAAAGTTTTATATGCGGTTTGGGAAGTAATAGAATATTCAATCACTTACGAACTTAACGGCGGTAAACAAATATCGTCTAATGTGCAATCATACACGGTAGACGATAGGGATATTTTGTTGAATGAACCCGAAAAGGACCATTATAAATTTAGCGGCTGGTACTCGGACGCGTCTTTTCTAACGAAGATTACAGTAATAAAAAAAGGTAGCACGGGGGATAAAATTCTTTATGCAAAATGGACTCCCGTTGAATATTCTATATCTTACGAACTCAACGGCGGTTCCATAGATGAAGAAAATCCGTCGTCATATAATGTCGAAAGCGAAAGAGTTTCTTTTTGTAAACCAAAGAAATTCGGATATACCTTTATCGGTTGGTTTACGGAAAGCACTTTCGAAAACGAAATGAATGAACTTGTTCCCGAATATGGTTCCGATCTGACCGTATATGCTAAATGGGAGGTAAACGTTTACAACATAACATATGAACTCAACGGCGGAATAAACGACGAAAACAACGTGTATACTTTTACCGTTGAATGTATTTTTGTGTATTTTAACTGGCCGAAGAAAAGCGACGGCGAATTTTTAGGTTGGTATATCGACGGTGAAAAAGTAGATTCGTTTTATTACGTATGCGATAGAGATATCACGGCCGTCGCGAAGTGGAAACAGTTGGACGTGCATGTCGAAGATTGTAAAATAATCGGTAGGGCAAACAATGCTACAGAAATCGAAATACCGTCCGTTGTTAATAATACGCAGATAAATGAAATAGCCGACGGCGCATTTGCGGGCTGTTCGGATATTATCGGTATAACTATTCCGGAAAATATTCGGATTATGGGGAAAAACGTGTTTGCCGGTTGTACGGGGCTGAAAAAATTAGTTTGGAATACCGAATCCGTAGACGATAATGTCTTCGGAACTATGTTCGTCGACTGTATAAGTCTGACCGAAATAGTTTTCGGTAGCAATGTCAAAAGAATTCCCGCATGTTTTATGTTCGGTTGCCCCGGGCTCACCGATCTTGTGATTCCCGATAACATTACCGAAATTGGTGAATACGCGTTTTCCGATTGCGAAAATCTGAAAAGCGTGTCTGTGGGTAACGGGATAACGGAGTTGACATGGGATACTTTTTCGCGTTGTTCATCACTCGAAAATGTTGAATTTCCGGAAAATCTGCAAAAAATATCCAATGGAGTATTCTATGGCTGTGGCTTCAAAGAAATAGTTATTCCCGACAGCGTAACGAGCCTTGAGGTCGGTGTGTTCTCTGAGTGTACAAAATTGCGCTGCGTTACGATAGGGAAAGGCGTAAAATCCATAAAGGATGGAGTGTTTTCAGGTTGTTACAACCTTGCGGTAGTAATAAATAAGAGTACGCTTGAAATAAGGAAAGGCATTTCGGTTGATTGGCTCGTAACCTATGCACTTGATATACGAACCGAAAAGTTGAACGACATAACAATGCAGAACGACTTCTTGTTTTATTCGTTTGAAGAAGGCGACTATCTTCTCGGATATGTCGGACAATCGGATAATATCGTTTTGCCCGCGAACTATAAAGGCAACGATTATACAATAGCAAAATACGCCTTTTACGGAAGTAAAAATTATAATAGTATCACGGTGGCGGAAGGTAATCGCAAATATCATTCTTCGGGTAATTGCATTATAGAAACTCAGACTAAAACGTTGGTTGCGGGTTGTAAAAACAGCGTGATACCCGATGACGGAAGCGTAATCAAAATCGGATTTGCCGCATTCAGGGAATGTGAAGGTTTAACAAAAATCAGTTTGCCCGAGTGTCTTGTTTCAATAGATTTAGAAGCATTTAATAATTGTGCCGATTTGTCCGAAATTATTATTCCCTACAATGTTGTTTCCGTAGAAGGAATGGCGTTTATGAAATGCGGAAAACTTAAACGGGCTGTTATAGGTGAAAACGTAGAATTGTTGGGCGGCTCCGCATTCAGGGAGTGCGGGGCTTTAACGGAAATCGTAATCCCCGATAAAGTAAAAGTTATAGGTGGCGCCGCGTTTGCTAAGTGCGGTAAACTATTAAGCGTTACTTTGGGAAGTTGCGTTGAAAGTATCGGCAAAGGCGCTTTTGACGGTTGCGACAGACTCATATGTGTTATTAATAAAAGTAAACTTAACATTGTTGCCGGCGAACGGGATAAAAACGGGTGGATTGGAATGTATGCTCCGGAAATTAAGACCGATGCTGCCGAAGGACTGAAAAATATAGACGGTTTGTTGTTCTATACCGCAGTGGGCGTGAATTACCTTGTCGGATATATCGGAACCGCAACAGATCTCGTTTTACCGGAAAATTATAACGACGAACCTTACGTTATATATAATTATGCGTTTGCAAACTGCGTCGGACTTACAAGTGTTGTTATATCGGGCGATATAACATCGATAGAAAAAAACGCCTTTTATAACTGTAAACAACTTAAACGCGTAGTTATTACAAGTGATTTAACGTCGATAGGTAATTATGCGTTTTCGGGTTGTTGCGCTTTAGCTGAAATTATTTTACCGGATAGCCTTTTATCGACTGGCACGGGGGCGTTTTATGGCTGTACTGCTTTGACTGAAATTATTTTGCCGAACGGGCTTCTTTCGATAGGCGACAGTGCATTTTATGGCTGTACTGCTTTAAGTGAAATTGAACTGCCGAATAGTCTTGTTACCGTAGGAAGTTATGTTTTTAGTAAATGCAGCCAACTTGAAAATATACGAATCGGCGATAACGTGACTGAAATTGCTCGCGGCCTATTCGATAACTGTACTTCGTTGAAAAATATTGAAATAGGAAAGAGTGTTGTTTCTATAAATATATCAGCATTTTATAATTGCGACGCGCTTCAAAGTATAATTGTAGATGAAGAAAACGACGTATATTTAAGCTCAGGTAATTGTATTATAGAAAAAGCCACGGGGACTTTAATTTTCGGTTGCAAAAATAGTGTTATTCCGAACGACGGAAGTGTTTTGATTATAGGTGATTCGGCTTTTTCGGGATGTAGCGGTCTTGAAAGCATAATTATCCCCGACAGTGTGACGGCAATCGGGCAGAATGCTTTCTTTTATTGCAGTAATCTTTCGTCTGTAGCATTCGGAAGCGGATTAAAGTCCATAGGAATAAATGCCTTTTCAGAATGCGGAAGTATAAATACTATTTATTACAACGGGACAAAGGAAATGTGGGACGAAATCGAAATTGGACAACAATATAATTTCTGGGGATTCTATAATATAATTTGCTCCCAAGAAAATTAAAGTTCTAAAAAAACAGGCGTCAACTCGCTCGGGTTGACGCCTGTTTTTTGTGTCCACAAATTTTTTTATTATTTTTTCGATTTCGGTGTAAAAACGCTTTACAACTTTAGCGTGATGAAGTATAATGACAATGCTTTAATACTTTAGCGTGCTAAAGCGGTCGGCTCGCAAAACTTAAACAGAAAACACGATCGCGCGGGCAGGAGGAAACGTCTTATGAAAAAATTACTTGTTCTTATTTTATCTTTTATAACCGTAATCGGCGGAACGTTTGCCTTTTCGGCATGTAACGGCAACGAAAACGTTCTGAAAGTCGGCGTAACCAATTACGAACCTATGGATTATAAGGCGGAAGGCTCCGATGAATGGATAGGTTTCGACGCCGATCTTGCAAAAGAAGTCGGTAAAATTCTCGGCAAAAAAATCGAATTTGTAGAAATTAACTGGGATAACAAAGTAATGTCCATAAACGCCAAAGAAATCGACGTTATCTGGAACGGAATGACCATTACCGAAGAGTTGAAATCGGCGCTTTTAATCAGCGAACCTTATCTCGATAACTGTCAGGTTGTCGTGTGCAAGAAGAGCGAAGCCGAAAAATACAAAACACCCGACGATATAAAAAACGCAACCACGGTTTTAGCCGAAGGCGGTTCTGCGGGCGAAGAAGCGGCAAAGGGCGTTTTAGGCGACAAGAGCGGCAAGTTCAAATCTGCCGAAAAGCAGTTGGATTGTTTGC
>CAKQXZ010000018.1 GCA_934292955.1 uncultured Clostridia bacterium | reverse complement strand
GCAGCTTGTCACGTCCTTCTTCGGCGCCATGTACCAAGGCATCCTCCCTACGCTCTTCGTAGCTTACTCTTATTTCTTCGTCGTTATATCTCTATAACGACGGCTTTTCGTCAATACTCTTTAGCGTTAATTAAAAATTCAAGACTTTCGTTTCTTTATTTCTTTGACTTGGCTGTTTGTATTTGTATACATTTCAATACTTTCGTATTAACCTTTTATCTTAAAATATTTAAAGTCTTTTTATTGCCTTTCTGTACTTTATTTTAAAGTTATTTTAAACTCGTTACTAATCTCTCTTGATTATTAACATTCTATGCAGTTGTCAATCTTCAACTCTCCGTAATACTACGGACGCTCCGCCGAGCTACCGTTCGGCAAGAAACACAACGTGCTTCTCAATGTGAGCTTACATATAATAACATAAGCCATTTTGTATGTCAAGCGTTTTTTCAAACTTTTTAAATTTTTTTTCGAGTTTTTTTGCAGAGCATTTTCAGCCGACCCGATATTGCCTCAATAAACATAAAAGCGGGATTACGGAAACAGATCCGCGACCCCGCCTTATCATTATATTAAAATATTTAATTATTCATGTAACATTTTCATAAAATCGGTTTTCATTTCCTCTATCTGCTTTTCGGCGTGAGCCTTATCCTTGCTCTTGATAGAATAATAAATTTTGAGTTTCGGTTCTGTACCGCTCGGGCGAAGGCAAACGAAACCGCCGCTTAAAAGCTCGTAATAAACGCAGTTTACGCCCTTTATATCGAGTTCGGTTTCTCCGTCCTCGGACGTTCTTACGCCGGAAAGGTAATCTCTCACTGCGCAGACCGAATAAATTCCGATGTTCGTAATCTTTTTCTCTCTCATTTTTTCGACGGCGGCGTTCATTTCTTTCATTGCGTCAAGTCCCGAATACTTCACGCTCTCTGTACAATCGAGAACGTAGCCGTACTTTTCGTAAATTTCGCAAAGTCTCTGATAAACGCCCTTGCCGATAAATTTATAATAGCACGTCATTTCGGCGAAAAGCATACTCGCAACGACTGCGTCCTTATCCCTCGCGTGAGTTCCGCGAAGATATCCGCAGCTTTCCTCGAAGCCGAACAAAAATACTTTTTCTCCGGTAGCTTCGTATTCCTTGATTTTCTCGCCGATAAACTTAAATCCGACGGGTGTTTCGACAAGCTCTACGTTATAATTGTTGCAGATAAGCTTTGCCATACCCGTAGAAACGAAACTTTTCACGACAACGCCGTTCGACGGGAGTTTATTCTCGGCTTTAAGTCTTTGTAAAATATAGTCGAGGAGCAGAATACCCGTCTGGTTACCCGTTAAAGCCTCGAACTCGCCCTCGTTGTTTCTTATCGCCACGCCTAAACGGTCGCAATCGGGGTCCGTACCGAAAACAACGTCCGCTTTCACTTTGTTCGCGAGGTCGATACCCATAGAAAGAGTTTCCTTAAACTCGGGGTTAGGCACCTGAACGGTCGAAAAATTCACGTCGGGAACAGCTTGTTCCTCCACGACCACGGGCTTTATGCCGATTTTCTTCAATATAGTCATAACAGGAACGTAACCGCTGCCGTGAACGGGCGTGTAAACGATTTTTATACTCTTTCTGACTTTTTTGACTTCTTTTCTCGAAAGAGAAAGCTTTACAAGCTCCTCGTAATATCTGTTCTGGAAACTTTTGCCGATAACGACGAGCATCTGCGGATTGTTTTTCGATTTAATCGATTCCACGGAAGTTTCCTTAACCGAAAGATAGTCCGTGATTTCGGAAATATATTTAACGACCTCGTCGGTATCTTCGGGCGACATCTGCGCGCCGTCTTCGCCGTAAACCTTATAGCCGTTATACTCTTTCGGGTTATGGCTCGCGGTTATCATTATGCCCGCGAAAGCGTTGAGATTTCTTACCGCGTAAGAAAGCATCGGGACAGGTCTCGGCTCGGGATAGATATAAACCTTTATATCATTATATAATAATACTCCCGCCGCGGCTCTTGCGAAAAGCTCCGATTTGTTTCTCGTGTCGTAAGAAATAGCCACGCCTCTTTGCATTGCGGCTTTACCGTTAGCCTTTATAAACTCCGCAAGACCTTTTGTCGCGCGTCTTACGGTGTAAACGTTCATTCTGTTCGTTCCGTAGCCGATAATGCCGCGCATACCTGCCGTGCCGAATTCGAGTTCCGCGCCGAACGCGTCCTTTATAGCTTCTTCGTCTCCGCTTATTTTCTTAAGTTCGGAAACGCCTTCCGGACAAAGATATTCGCTCGAAATCCAGTTTTCGTAATTTACTTTATAATCCATATTCTCCGTCAGCTCCCTCATAATTTACCCGAGCGGAAAGTTTTCGTCAGGCAAAATAACGATTATTTCTTTCTTTAAACGTTTTCATTATATAATATTCGTTGATAAATGTCAAAATATAATTCGGAATTTACAAAAAATAATAATTATTGTTTACTTTTGTCGTTTAAAATGTTAAAATGAGAATGAAAAAATATTCGGAGGAAAAAATGGAAAAACCGATTATCAGTATCGTTACACCCGTTTACAACGAAGAAGAAAGTTTACCCGCTTTTTACGAAAGGGTCGTTCCGATAATGGAAAAAATAGGGCTTCCTTTCGAAATAATCGCCGTCGACGACGGAAGCAGAGACAGAAGCCTTGAAATCATAACCGAACATTGCAAAAACGACCCGCGCCTTAAATGCGTGAGTTTTTCGAGGAATTTCGGTCAGCAAGCCGCATTTTTCTGCGGTCTTTCGAGTTGCTCGGGAGACGCGGCGATTTTAATCGACGCGGATTTGCAAGACCCGCCCGAAATTTTCCCCGAAATGATAGCCAAGTGGCAGGAAGGGTACGACGTCGTTCACGGTGTGAGAAGAGTCCGCAAAAAGGAATCGCTTTTCAAAAAGGCATCTTCCGCGATGTGGATAAATATGACGCGAAAACTTTCCGAACTCGATATTCCGAAAAACGTAGGCGAATTCAAACTTTACGGGAGAAAGGTCATAGACGCGATCATCGCGCTCCCCGAAAGGAGCAGATCGCTTAGAACCGAGGTCGCGTGGGTCGGATTCAAGCAGACTTCCGTCGAATTCGACAGAGAGGAAAGAAAGGCGGGCGAAACCAAATTCACACTCAAAAAGATGATACGTTTCGCCGAACAAAGCACTATTCCTTATAGCCCCAAGGTTTTGAAATTTTCGGGGAAACTCGGAATTTTCGGCGCGGTTTTATCGTTAGCGGCGTTCATAACGTTTATCGTCCTCGCGGCGATAGGAAAACCGCTTCCGCTCGAGGCGTGGCTTTTCCCGACGATAGGGCTTGCCTGCTCGATTCTTCTTATCTCCCGCGGAATTTCCGATCTTTACCTCGCGTATATGTACGAAGATATCAAGAACAGACCCATTTACATTGCGAACAAAAAGATAAATTTCGACGACAAGGATACGACAAATGGTTAATATCGGCAACGACTGGGACGAAGTTTTAAAGGATCTTTTCAAAAGCGAAAATTACGAAAAGATAAGAGAGTTTTTAAAGAGCGAATATTCTCTGCATACGATTTACCCATCGATGTACGACATATTCAACGCATTTAAAATAACGCCCTATAAGTCGATTAAAGCCGTTATTTTGGGTCAGGACCCCTATCACGAACCGGGGCAGGCACACGGGCTTTGCTTCTCGGTCAAGGAAGGGACGAAGCTTCCGCCGTCGCTCGTGAATATTTATAAAGAGCTTTATTCCGACCTCGGAATCGAGCCTTCCGAAAGCGGCGATCTCACTGCCTGGGCGAAACAGGGCGTACTTCTTTTAAACACTACTCTTACGGTCAGAAGAGGCGTTGCAAACTCTCATTCCAAATGCGGTTGGACGGAATTTACCGACGAAGTAATCAAAAAAATATCGGAAAGAGAAAAACCCGTCGTGTTTATCCTCTGGGGCGGCAACGCGAGGGCGAAAAAATCGCTCATAGACCTTTCAAGACATTTTGTTATCGAAAGCGCACACCCGAGTCCGTTATCCTGCTATAACGGATTTTTCGGAAGCAAACCGTTTTCGAGAACTAACGAATACTTGAAATCGATAGGCGAAACGCCGATAGACTGGCGACTTTAAGTCGTTTATTTCGGATATTTTATAACGATAATCGACTTATAGACGGGTTTTCACGACTTATTTAATCTTTATGCGGAGGAAATAAAAATGGACTGGGAACAAATATGGCAATCCGTTCGGAGTTGGCTCAACACGACGGGAATTAAAATTCTCATCTCGATAATCCTTATTTTAGTATCGTTTGCGATTATCAACAAAATCTGCAAATCGATTGCGAGAAAGGAAAGAAAAATCGAAGCAACGGGAAAGGTTGACAAAACTTTATACAGAACGCTTTCTTACGTTTTGAAAATCGTTCTGAAAATTCTCGTGGTTATCGCGATAATCGGCTATCTCGGACTTGACACGAGCGGAATGAGCGCGCTTATCGCCTCGCTCGGCGTGGGCGTGGGCTTAGCCGTCAACGGCGCGCTCTCGAATTTTGCGGGCGGCGTGCTGCTTCTTGTAACGAGACCGTTTAAGGTTGACGATTACATCGAGGCGTGCGGTTATTCGGGTACTGTCGAAGATATTTTTATCTGTAACACGAAGATAATAACGCCGGACAACAAGGTCGTTTATCTCCCCAACGGAAAGCTTTCCACAAGCGAAATCGTGAATTACTCAGAAAAGGATTTAAGGCGCGTGGATTTTACGTTTTCAATCGCTTATTCGGATGATTTCGAAAAGGCAAAATCGATTATTCTCGGCGTTGCCGAAAACGAACCGCTCATTTTAAAGGATCCTGCGGGGCTTGTGAGGATGCAATCCCACGGCGACAGCGCAATTATGATTGCGGCGAAATTCTGGTGCAAAAACGCCGATTACTGGACGGTTTATTTCGATATCACCGAGGGCGTTAAAAAGGCGTTCGACGAAAACGGCATAGAAATCCCCTTCAATCAGCTCGACGTTCACGTTAAAAACGATTGAGATAACGCCATATACAAAAAATAAGCGACGGAAAATATTTCCGTCGCTTTTCTTTTATTTAGATTATTTTTTAGGTTTTTCTTTGGTAAATATCATCGTCTGATTATAATTCCATAAAATAATATTTTCGTCGCTAAATGAAAAACTTACGCTTTCATTTCCGATAAACGCCGAATAAATATATTCGCCCTGTCTGACCCAAATACTTTTTTGTTCTACTGTTTTTCCGTCATACGAAACAGAAATCGAAAACGTATTATCTTTGTAAATATTTACAATAATATCATTAACGACCATGCCGTCTTCAACGTAATTGTCTTCACGACTTATGAGTTTCCCCTCGACATAACAATTTTTAAAATAATAAGTTCCGCTTATCTTAGAGTTGTTCGAGCAGGACGCCGTGAACAAGCACGAAAGCATAAGCATACAAATTGCCAACACCGATAAAACAGTTTTCTTTCTTGTCATAAGTACATCTCCCATAATTTAATTTGAATATATTATACCAGGTCTTTTGACCTATGTCAAGACTTTTGACCTGAATTTTAATATAATTTTCATATGAGTTCACAAAACAACGATTACGCGTATATCGATACAATTAAAGATATTATGACAAACAATAAATTAAGTCAGCAGAAATTCGCCGATACGATAGGAGTTAATCAGACCACGGTGAGTCAATGGCTTTTGGGGAAAAAGAAGCCTACTTACGACAGTATAAACGCAATCTGTAAGGCGTTTGACGTTACCCCGAACGACATTTTCGGCTTATAAGCGAATTAACAAAAAGATCAAAAATTTTATTAAATAAAAAAATTTGCGCCGCCCGAAATTCGGTTTTATCCGAAATTCGGGCGGCGCGCTTTATTTACTTGTTATCGTTATCCGAAACTTCCCCGGGAACATACTTCCCGCTTTTTTTATGCGTTTTAACACATTCCGTAAGCAAATACTCTATCTGCCCGTTCACCGATCTGAAATCGCCTTCAGCCCACCTCGCAAGCTCGTCGAACAAATCCGCGCTTATTCTCAGCGGAATTTGCTTTTTCTTCCCGTCGTTCATCTCAATAGAGACTTCCCGAATTTACTATGGGCTGAGCGTCGCGATTGCCGCAAAGAACAACTAAAAGGTTAGAAACCATCGCAGCTTTTCTCTCTTCATCGAGTTCCACCGTGCCGTGTTCTTTAAGTCTTTCGAGAGCCATTTCAACCATTCCGACAGCGCCGTCGACAATCATTTTTCTCGCATCGATAATAGCGGAAGCCTGCTGACGTTGAAGCATAACCGCCGCAATTTCGGGCGCATAAGCAAGGTAAGTTATGCGCGCTTCGACAATCTCAAGCCCCGCGGTCTCCACTCTGGACTGAATTTCCTTCTTGATTCTCTCCGCGACAACTTCGCTCGACCCCCTCAAACTTCCCTCGTCCGCTAAGCCGTCGCCAGTTGTGTCGACGTTGGGCGCGACGTCGTAAGGATAAATTCTGACGATATTTCTGAGCGCGCTGTCACACTGAAGCGAAAGATATTCCTTGTAGTTATCCACGCAGAACACCGCCTTAGCCGTATCGACGACTCTCCAGGTAACGGCGATGCCTATTTCGACGGGATTACCGAGACAATCGTTAATTTTCTGACGATTGTTGTTTAAAGTCATTATTTTGAGCGATATTTTCTTATTCGGCACTGCCACGTTCACCGTAACGCCGTCGCTGTTCACGCTCGTTGCGGGCGTAAGCGTTTTAACGTCTCCGCTCTGATTAAGTTTAGTATCCGAAGCGGGATTAACCGCCGAACAGAACGGGTTTACGGCATAAAATCCGTCGCCTTTGAGTGTGCCTATGTACTTACCGAAAAGGGTTAAAACCAAAGCTTCCTGCGGTTTCAAAACCTTAAGCCCCGCAAACATAAATACGGCGACAAGGACAAGAATTGCCGAACCGACCATCAGAACCGAGCCCAGAACATAATTTTCGACTTCGATTTTGCCGCCGCCGAAGATAAATCCCGCAATTCCGATAATCACAAACAGAATACCGAGCAAAAGATTTCTCATTCCGTGTTTTTTGCCTTGTAAAACTTTTTCTTCCATTTTTCTCTCCTTGAAATTGTTTTGATATCTTTATGATATCACTTTTAATTCAAACTGTCAAGCAAAAACATAAAAAAGAGACTTTGTTAAAAAACAAAATCTCCGTTTTTGTCTTTCCGATCCTCCGCAAACAGAAAAATCAGGAATAATACATCGCTTTTTTAGTTATGTTAATATACTCTCTGTAAGTTGTTTTCAGCAATTTCGGATATTCGTTCGGTTCATCGTACCTTATCCATTCGATAGCCGACGGATTTAAAAACTTCTCTATATATTGATTAAGTTCTTTTCTTCTGAATCTGCCCAAAGCCTTAATCGCGCATTGAGAAACGTAAAATTTCTGATCTTCGGCGATCGTTCCGATCCAGTTTTCGGGAATAACGGTAACGTAATCAAGCGCTTTTATCAGATACGGTATAGCTTTTTCCACTCTCAGCTTGCCGAGCATCTGCACAAGATAACAAGCTTCCATCGTAACGTCGTTACTCAGAAATTCGAAATACGTATCCAGATATCTTAAATCGCAAATTTTCGCAAGCGTTTGCGACACGACGTTTAAAAAATCCCAGTTATAAGGGTGCAAGTATTCTCTATATTTTGAAATAAGATATTCGGTGGCATTGTCGAACCCTTTCACTCCAAGCGCGCTTATATACATCATTTTCCACCACTCTTCGTCGAATTGTTCGATATATTTGATTAAAATAGGAACGGCGCGTTTATCATCATTCTTAATTTTAAAGCTGTTAATCCAGTAATCGAATTTAATCTTATTTTTTCGTAATTCGGAGAACATTTTGCGTCGGACTTTATAATTATGCCGATTTTTCGGTTTCAGCATATCGATAAATTCCCCGAAAATATATCTTCTCATTTTTTAACCCTCCTCACAGAACAAATTTGATCGCCCGCGCCGATTTTACTTTTTATCGCTTTGTCTGACTAATTTATCCTGAAACTCTTTCTCGAATTTTTCTATCGTTCCCTCTATGAGCGACTTTTTCTCGCAGATAAACATATTGCTTTTATGAGGAAAGTAAAAATAAAATTTATACCATTCTCCCATATCCGCAACTTTTTCACGTCGACAAAATCTTTGCTTTCGTTACGTTCGGCGAAGCTTCCGTATATAACTCCGTCGATTATTTCTATTTCGCAAAAAATATTGTTGGAATAGTTCTATTGACTTTATTATCAAGTTTCGATTTCGGCGACAAAGAAACGGTTACGATAAGAAATATTATCGGTATAAGCAATATCAGAGCGAACCAATAGGTTGTTATCGCCATAATTAAAATGCCGACGATAAAAGGAAGCGAAACAAATAAAAAAAATGAGTTTCTGAACGTCTTTCAGGTAATAATATTTACACTCTTCCGATAAGTTTCCGAAAATTTTATCATTTTATTTTTCACCCTTTCCCGATTTTTTTATTTCGTTTATTTTCCCCGTCGATTTATCGAAATCCGATTTTCGCCGTATTTATCTCTGTTGTTAAGAATAAGATTAAGCGAATCGCGCGTCATAAAACCTTTGGAATACCCCGTGTCGGAGTCGAAATTAAAATGATGCGTCCCGGGTTCGCTTTTTAAATCCGTCAAAGCCCCGATAAGAAAATCTATGCTTTTATTATCCAATTCGATCTGTACGGTATATTTATCGACAGTCTCGATTTTCATTCTCCCCTTAACGTCTTCGTCCGCCATAACGGGGGAGTAGAAACATATTTCGTTTATCTCCTCCGCTCTTTTTTTCAATTCTTTCAAAAACCCGTAAATCTCCTCGTCGGAAAATTTATTGATACAATCGTCCGCTTTCAAATAGTAAAATTCGATTAAATCGACTATCTTCTTTTTTATTTCCCGCGGCAAACTCTTATTTTTCTTTATCGGCTTTATTTCTGAATCGACGCCAAAAGTTTCAAGCTCGTTATACATATCGTTTGAAACTTGTCGTATACCCCGAGACAAATCAATCCCGCAAAGATAATTTATAAACGTTTTAACAATCTCCATATTTACCCCTTATGTTTACCTATTTGAATTTATTTATCAGACCGCAAATACGCTCTCATTTCGGGTCGGCTTCTTCTTTTTCGACGAACAAATTCAGTATTTCGTCTGTTTTAGGGAAAAATATTACCAGATTTGTCTTTGTCCTTATAAACAAACAATTTTTCGTGACTTTTGTCTTTTTGATATCGGTTTTTCTAAGTCTGTTTACGCTTTTTGCCGAAAGATTTTCAAATAAATATTCATCGCCTTCGCAAGAAATAGTTACTTCCACATTTCCGTCGGAATCGGCGTCTCTGAAATATAATTTCAAGTTCTTTTTGTAATAAAAATATACTCTCACAACATACAGAAACAGTAAAATCAATACAAAAAGCGACATATAAGCATTCCGCAATGTTGCTATATTATGCTCCGGTATATTCCCGGTCACAAAACAATAAACAGTGAAAGGGATTAAGATAAAACCGAAAATAATGAAAGGTTTTAACACAAACCAGGTTGTCTCCCACGCATAAACACTAATATCTTTCACATTCTTTTTGACGCTGATCACAACCGCCCTCGCAATTCACAAATTCAAATTTTAACTATCTTAATTGTATTTATCAATTTGAACTATCTTAATTATATCTGTCTTAATTGTATCATACTTTCCCGTTATTTGTAAAGGTCTTTTCCGAAAATACTCAAATGCTTTTCAAGTGAGAAATGTTGCCGTTTCTCGCATTTATTAAAGATTTGTAAGGAGCGAAGCGACGGAATAGCGATTGCTCGGACACTCCGATTTCTATTTTTTTCGAAAACATAAAGTCCGCAATCGCGTCACTTCCGAAAGGAAGTTCCCTCTTTCGCTTTAGCGAAAGAGTAATAAAAAAACGCAGAGCAAGGTTAACAACTTTTGAAACTTGCATAATAAAAGGAATACTAATTATTTAATTTTAGTATTCCTTATATTTTCTAGTATTTTCATAAACTATTCTCTATTTTGGTCTTACGCAAGACATTATTATATCTTCAATATATTCTATATCATCTTTGCAGTTATTTTTTATCCATTCATTTATTATTGCAAACACGCCATTGATATAATAGGCAATCATATATGACTCACTTTTTTCATCAATTCCAAACTTTTTAAAAATAGGCATAAAGATGTTATTATTAAGTTTATTATATTTACTAATAGAATTTAATAAATATGGTTTTTTTGCTGTAACTTGATAAAGAACTTTGTTATCTCTTACATAATTTAGATATGGTTCAAGATATTTATGAGTTATTAAAATTAAATCATCTTTATCATTATGTTTTAATTTTTCTATAAATTCAGATGGTGTTTCACTAAAATAATTTAAGAAGTTTTTATTTGTGTTTTCTATACATTCTTCTAATAAATCATAACTATGAGCAATGTTAATGTTCTAGTTCTTCCAAAATCATTAAAGTATATTTTCTTTATTTTATCTCCTTTACTCGCTTTTGGTGTCTTTTGTAGCATAGTTTTCCCCTAAGTCAAGGAAAATAAATATTATTTTGTGTAATTACTAGACTAGGTTTTTAACCTGGTCTTTTTTGCTTTTAAGCACAATATTTCTTTCTTCTTCCTTGACTTCTTGTATTAGAAATTTAAGGGTTATGTTTTGTATCCAAACTCTGCCCCAACGCCACTTGCCAAAAGGCGGATAAAAGAGAAAAAATATGAACAAAAGAAAAAATGAAATATTAGAAGATAATGTTGTAATTAGTTTAGACAACATTGAAAGAATCTCAAAAGTAATTGCACTGGCAAGTCTAAGAAACTTTGTAAAGTATGCTTAAAATATACTCTTTATTTCTTAGAAAATACTGATAGTTTCAAACAGTATTGACTAACAGCCCTGCATTTTTTTATTAAATCTTTGGTCTGAGTGAGAAGATTTGTAAGGAGCAAAGCGACGGAATAGCGATTGCTCGGACACTCCGATTTCTATTTTTTTTCGAAAACATAAAGTCCGCAATCGCGTCACTTCCGAAAGGAAGTTCCCTCTTTCGCTTTAGCGAAAGAGTAATAAAAAAACGCAGGGCAACAGCCCTGCATTTTTTTATTAAATCTTTGGTCTGAGTGAGAAGATTTGAACTTCCGGCCTCTTGAACCCCATTCAAGCGCGCTACCAAACTGCGCTACACCCAGATATCTCGCATTTGCTAATTGATTATATACTATTTTAAAAAAAATGTAAACCCTTTTTATGCGGTTTTAAAAAATTTTTTAATGCGGGCGGCTTTTTATCCGAAAGCCGCCCGCAAGTTATCTCTTTTTACGGTCTGGATTTGAATTCTTCGACCGTTTTTCTTTCAAAAAGCTTCAAAAGCTCTTCCAAAGGCTCTTTACGTTCATAAATAATGTTATAAACCGCATTTGAAATAGGCAATTCCGTGTTGTACTTTTCGCCGAGGTATTTCAATGCTTTCGCTGTTGAAACGCCCTCCGCAAGCTTTGTGAACGGTTTTTTGAGATATAAATCCTCGCCGTAACGACGATTGTTGGAAAACTCCGAAAACAAAGTCGTTTCATAATCGCCCAGATGGCAAAGACCGTAAGCCGAAAGCTCGTTTCCGCCCATAGCCTTTATGAGCCGCGAAATTTCCCTCGCTCCGCGAGCCATAAGCGGACCTTTGAGAGTGCAAAGCCCTCCGCCGTCCAGGATTCCCGCGGCGATACCCATAACGTTTTTCGCCGCCGCGCCGACTTCGCTGCCTATAATATCTTCGCCGTAATAAAAACGGATAAGTTTACTTTTAAACGCGTCCGCAAGATTTCTCACGAGTTCGGCATTGTAGCCGTCGATAACCATACAGTTCGGCTTGCCTTTCGTAAATTCCTGAATATGACCCGGACCTACCCAAACGGCGATTTTATTCTTATCATAGCCCTCTTCGAGCATAATTTCGCTAAGCCTTTTGCCCGTGTCTTCCTCGAGACCTTTCATACAAAGGACTATCGTTTTGTCTTTTGCGCCGAGCGTCCCGATTTCGCGAGCAAACTCCCTTAAGCTTTGCGATTTTATCGATATCACTATTATTTCCGCCGAACGTACGGCGTAACTTAAATCGGACGTGAGACAAATTCTTTCGTCCAGATCGACGTATTCGTTTTTGCCGTTCTCTTTCAGTTCGTTGAAAGCCCTTCCGTCCGCCCTGCCCCACTCGGCGACTTTATGCCCGGTGTTTGCCAGATACCAGCTGATAAAAGAGCCCCATCTACCGCACCCCATTACGCTTACGACCATAATAAACCTCGCTATAAGTCGATAAACGCAATATTTTAATGTTCATCGGCTGATTTTTTATCGGTGTTTTTCTTAAACGAAAACCTCTTTTCTTCCCCTTTGAAAAGCCTTATTATATTTTTATAATGAAGCACGATAATGAAAACCCCGACGAAAACCGAAAGGATAAGTTTCGCCGCGGAAATCTCGTAAACGTTCCAGACTCCCAATAAAACATACGATACGGGGAAAGTAATCGCCGCAGTTATCGAGCTTATCGAAACGATTTTCGTTATCAGAACGACGATAATAAACGCGCCTATGGCAATAAGAAACACTCTCCAGTCGATCATAAGAGCGACCGCTGCGCCGACGGTTACGCATTTCCCGCCTTTGAACTTGAAAAACAAAGGAAAAGCATGTCCGAACGTACAAGCCGCGCCCGCAATACACATATAATCTTCGCCGCGCCCGTCGAATTTATTGCCTAAAACGAGAAAAATAACCATTGCGATTATGGCTTTCGCGATATCTCCAATCAGAACGACAAGTCCGCCTTTCCAACCGTAAACCCTCGCCATATTCGTCGCACCCGCGTTGCCGCTGCCGTATTTCCTTACGTCTCCTTTATAAAATAACCTCGAAACGATAACGGACATACTTAACGAACCCATCAAGTAGCCGACGACAATCGAGAGAATAATCATCCACCAAGTCATTTTTGTACCTCAACGATATTTTACAACAAATACCCTTTAAAGTCAATTATTTACACTTGACATATTCTTTTTTAAATTATATACTTTTTTTATGAAAACAATGCGTAAAATTGTGCAAATTTTTATCACCGCTTTTTCGATTTCAGGTGTTTTTGCCGCGAGTTCCTGCACGAAAGTCGCGGGAAATTCGATAGACTATTACCGTCTTCCCGACAGCGTTGCTTAGTTATATTCGAGATGATCAAAGCAAAAACTTTTTCCGATGTTTTCAATATTACGCTTTACGACTTTAACAAGAAAAAAACAACAAAATTGCAGGATTTCGAGACTTACAACTATATGTAATATCATTGACTATTACATTCGGAAAAGGTATAATGATATTGTTATAATACATAATATCGCGGTTATAAATACATATTTCAGAACGCCTTTTATCAGAAAGACGGATACGCCGGAGATGTAACTAAAAATGGTTAAAATCAGAAAAAAACTATCGCCTTTCCAGACTATTCTGCTCGGTTTTGCGGGAATAATTCTTTTGGGAAGTTTTCTTTTGTCGTTGCCTGTCGCCTCGAAAAACAGGGAATGGACTCCGTATATCGACACACTCTTCACTTCCGCCTCGGCAACTTGCGTTACGGGACTTATCGCATACGACACCGCATCGCACTGGTCGGTTTTCGGACAGGTCGTTATTCTGCTTTTGATACAAACAGGCGGAATGGGCATAATCTCCGTTGCGGCGGCTTTTGCCATTTTATCAGGGAAAAAAATAGGTCTTTTCGGCAGAAATATAATGAAAGAAGCTATTTCCGCGCCGACCGTCGGAGGGATTGTCAGGCTGACGGGCTTTGCGATAAAAGGTATTCTGCTGATAGAACTAATCGGCGCAATTGCCCTTTTGTTCCCGTTTTGCAAAGACTACGGCGCAGAAGGCGTATGGCTGGCAATATTCCACTCCGTATCCGCATTCTGCAACGCGGGTTTTGATCTTTTCGGAGATAAAAGCGGACAGTTTTCTTCGCTCACCGCTTATAAATCCGATCCCGTGGTGAATATCGTCATAACGCTGCTCATAATAATCGGCGGTATCGGTTTTCTTACCTGGGAAGATGTCGCGAATCACAAATGGCGGTTTAAAAAATACAGAACGCAAAGTAAACTGATAATTATCACTTCCGCCGCGCTTATTCTTTTACCCGCCGTATATTTCTTTTTCTTCGAATATTCGGACTGTCCTTTCGGCGAAAGAGTATTATCATCGCTATTCCAATCGGTTTCGCCGAGGACGGCAGGATTCAATACGTCGGACCTGACAAAATTTACCGATACGGGCATCGCCCTCATGATCGTTCTGATGCTTATCGGAGGAGCGTCCGGCTCGACTGCGGGCGGAATGAAAGTTACTACTTTTGCTATTCTTCTCGCTTCCGCAGGTTCGGTGTTTTACCGCAAAAAAAACGTCACGCTTTTAAAACGAAGAATAACCGACGATACCGTAAAAAACGCTGCGGCGATCGCCGTTATGTATATCACGCTGTTTTTACTCGTCGGAATGACGATAAGCACGATAGAATCGCTTCCTCTTAAGGACTGTTTGTTCGAATCGGCATCGGCAGCAGCGACGGTGGGATTAACTCTCGGTATAACGCCGTCTTTGTCGGTAATTTCAAAATTATTGCTTATCGGATTGATGTATGCTGGCAGAGTCGGCGGATTGACGCTTATTTACGCCACGCTTAAAAATCGCAATTCCGACGAAGGGATGCTTCCGTCGGAACAAATCGCGGTAGGTTAACCCGAGCGGGATTATGTCAAAATACGCCGAAACGACTGCGGCTAAAAACGGAGGTTTAAATATGAAAAAGAAATCGGTATTACTTATAGGACTCGGCAGATTCGGAAAACATATTGCCGAAAAACTTAATGAATTGGGTCACGATGTTATGGCTGTCGACCGCGACGAATCAAGAGTGAACAAAATTATGCCTCTCGTCACTAACGGGCAGATAGGCGATTCTTCAAGCGAAGAGTTTCTATCCACACTCGGCATTAAAAATTACGACGTTTGCATCGTTGCGATCGGAGGAGATTTCCAGAGTTCCCTCGAAACGACCTGCCTTCTTAAAGATATGGGGGCAAGAAAAGTAATTTCGCGGGCGGAAAGAGACGGTCAGGCAAAATTACTTATAAGAAACGGCGCGGACGAAGTCGTTTTCCCCGAAAAACAGCTCGCTGCCTGGACGGCGATCCGTTGCTGTTCCGACCATATTCTCGATTATATAGAAATCGATTCGTCGTGCTCGATTTTCGAGATTTCCGTACCGGAAGTCTGGGTCGGTAAAAGTATTGCGGAAATAGACGTAAGAAAGAAATACAAACTGAATATCGTTGCCATAAAGAGCGGTTCAAAAATAGATCCGTCCTTCACGCCCGATATGAAACTCGGAAAAGACCAGGCTCTTTATATACTCGGAAGTTACGATTCCATAAAGAAAATAATTCATTCGTAATATCGGCTTTCGTTCGGATCTTGTATCTTCTCTTCGTTGATTTCCGAAAAGCCGATTTAATCTCAAACTAAAAAATACGCCGGGTAAACCTGAGGTTTACCCGGCGTATTCACTGTCGTTTACTATTACAAGTTAAAGTTTTTTAAGCACGTCGCCGACAAGTTTCATATCGACCTTGCCTGCATAATTCGTCTTGAAATGTTTCATAACCGCGGGTACGGTTTTATCGTCGAGTTTTTCGATTATAACCTTTATTTCCTCTTCCGAAAGAAGTTTGGGAAGGTATTTTTTAACCGTTTCAAGTTGATGATCGAGACTTGCGACCGTCTCCGTTCTTCCCGCTTTAACGAAACCCTCTCTTTCTTCGGTGAGTTCGTTTACGGTTTTCTGTAATATCTTGGTAACGTCCGCGTCCGTCATTTCCTCGCCCGCGGCTTTTTTCTCTATTCCCGCAAGCATAAGCTTGTTGATAACCACGTTAAGCGCGGCTACGGCGTCCTTATCATGAGCCTTCATCGCCTCTATTTTAATTTTTTTAAAATCTTCTATCTGCATTTTTATTTCTCCTTTCTCGTCTTTCGGCTATATTTTAACCCTAAACCTTAAAAATGTCAAGCACATATTGTGTCAGAACCCGCCAAAACGCCGTTATTTCCGAAAACGGAAACAGAATATACAAAAAGGTCGGGGCAAAAACCTCGACCTTTCGATAGTTAAATAACTGACGGAAATTATTCCATAACAGCGGTAGCGCCTGCTTCTTTGAGCTTAGCAACCATCTTTTCAGCTTCGTCCTTGGGAGCAGCTTCTTTAACAACGCCGCCTTTTTCAACCATGTTCTTAGCGTCAACAAGGCCAAGACCGGTGATTTCTCTGACAGCTTTGATAACAGCGATTTTGTTTCCGCCGACTTCTTTCAATACAACGTTGAATTCAGTCTTTTCTTCTTCTGCGGGAGCAGCAGCGGCAACAGCGCCTGCAACTGCAACGGGAGCAGCAGCGCTAACGCCGAACTCTTCTTCGATAGCCTTAACAAGGCTGTTGAGTTCAAGAACGGTCATACCTTTGATCTCTTCAATGAATTTTGCAATATCTGCCATTTTAATATTCCTCTCTTTAAATTATTTTTTTCGCTCTTAAAAATTAAGCGTTCTGCTCTTTCTTTTCGGCGACTGCGTTAAGAGCTACCGCTAAGCCGCGTACGATACCGGACAATGCGCCGGCAAGTTTTGCAACGAGAACCTCTTTGGAAGGAATCGAAGCGAGTTCTTTAACCGCTTTAACGTCGACATAAGCGCCGTCGACATAACCGCTCTTCACCGAAATCTTGTCGTTAGTGTCTTTGCACATATCGCAAGCAACTTTTGCAGCCGCGGTCTCATCGTGTCCGAAAGCTACTGCCGTAGGACCGTTAAGATCGCTGTCAAAAGCGGTGATATCGAGTTCGTTGAACGCCTTTTTAAGCAAGGTGTTTTTCAAAACCTTGTATTCGGTGTTCGACGCTCTCATTTTAGAACGGAACGCGGTATCTTCGGCAACGGTCAAGCCCTTGTAGTCGATAAGAATTATCGATTTGCTGGACTGAATCTTCGCCTTGATGTCTTCTACAATTTGCTTTTTTGCCTCTTTGTTTGCTGACAACTTTATATACCTCCGTTTTGATTGATGAAAACAGCCCCCGACCGCGCGAAAATACGGTCGGGGGCTGAAAATATCATTCCTCGTTTATCGTACCTCGGCGGGTAGCACAAAGTAGCTGTGCTTTATGACCGGCTGTCTTCGGTTATTTAACTGTTTAGATTATACCACTAAAAAGCGGACTTGTCAAACGATTATACGTTCTTGGGAACAACTTTTACGCCGGGACCCATAGTGCTGGTGAGCGTAACGCTCTTGATGTACTGTCCCTTTGCTGCTGCGGGCTTAGCTTTAACGATAGCTTCCGCAAGCGCGTTGTAGTTCTCGACAAGCTTATCCTTTCCGAAGCTCTTCTTACCGATAGCGCAGTGAATGATAGCCTGTTTGTCAAGTCTGTACTCGACCTTACCTGCTTTAACGTCGGCGATAGCTTTAGCTACGTCCATCGTTACCGTTCCGCTCTTCGGGTTGGGCATAAGTCCTTTAGGTCCTAACAACTTACCGATTCTACCTACAACGCCCATCATATCGGGAGTCGTGATGACGGTATCGAATTCGAACCAGTTCTCTTTCTGGATTTTAGCGACAAGTTCTTCTGCGCCGACGTAATCTGCTCCGGCAGCGGTAGCCGCGTCTGCCTTTTCGCCTTTCGCAAGAACAAGAACTCTGACGGTTTTACCCGTTCCGTGAGGAAGGACTAAAACGCCTCTGACCTGCTGATCTGCCTGCTTGGGATCAACGCCGAGTCTTACGTGAAGTTCGACGGTTTCGTCGAATTTAGCTTTGGCGTTGTTTAAAACAAGCTCGATTGCCTCGGGTGCGTCGTATTGTTTAGCGCGATCGTACTGTTTCGCGCTTTCGGTATATTTCTTTCCGTGTTTCATTATTTAAGAATCCTCCTTGTGGTTATAACGAGATTTACTCTCTCCCACGTCTGTTTTTATTCCTCTACGGTTATGCCCATACTACGAGCAGTACCTTTGATCATACTCATTGCAGCCTCTAAAGAAGCGGCGTTGAGATCGGGCATCTTCGTCTTAGCAATCTCTTCGACCTGAGCTTTGGTCAGCTTAGCGACTTTATCCTTGTTGGGCTTCGCGCTTGCCGTTTCGATTCCGCAGGCTTTCTTGATAAGAACGGGTGCCGGCGGGGTCTTGAGAATAAACGTAAACGAACGATCCTGATAAATAGTGATTACTACGGGAATAATCAAACCGACTTCGTTTGCGGTTTTCGCGTTGAATTCCTTGGTGAATCCCGGAATGTTGATTCCGTAAGGACCAAGAGTCGAACCTACCGGGGGTCCCGGTGTAGCTTTTCCGGCTTGTAATTGCAATTTTACGATTGCAGTAACTTTTTTAGCCATATTACTCCTCCATAAAACGTGGTAATAACGAGAACGCCGATGTTAAATAGATTTTAGCGTTTCTCCCACTTTATATAAAACGGAACGAAGCCCGTTTTAAACATATTTATATAACGCGCGGTTTTCGCAACGTTTAACGCGCGATATTACAACGCGGTTTATGATCTGTATTGTCGATTTATAACGTATCGATAACTCCGAGTTTATCGAGCTGAACGAAATCGAGCTCTACTTCGGTATCTCTTCCGAACATCGAAACTTTGACTTTCGCTTTCTGATTTTCGATATCCAAAGACTCGATAACACCGATAAACGAATCCAAAGGTCCGGATACGATACGCACGCTGTCCCCCTCGGCAAAATCGAAATGCTCGACTTTGTCTTCAAGGCGCATTTTCTTTATCTCCTCTTCGGTGAGCGGAACGGCTTTACCTTGCGGTCCTACAAAACCCGTAACGCCTCTCGTGTTTGTGAGAAGATACCACATATCGTTGGAATATACCATTTTGACGAAAACATAGCACGGCAAAATCTTTCTCTGAACGATTTTCTTCTTTCCGTTGGCTTTTTCCTCTATGGTTTCCTCGGTGGGGATTTTTATATCGAGTATCGTGTCGGCAAGATTGTTGTTCTCTATGAGTTTCTCGATCGTGTCTTTTACGAGCGCTTCATAGCCCGAGTACGTGTGAATAACGTACCAGTTCGCCGCTTCGGGATTTGCCATTGTTAAAGCACTCCTTTAATGAGCGAAACAAGTTCCGCGCTGCTCTTTGCGCCGCCTTTTATAAGCGCGAGAAGCTGTTGAAGACCGAAATCGATAGCGAGTATTAAAACGAGCATAATAACGACGGTCACGAGAACGCAGCCGAGCTGTTTGAGAACAGTCGGGAACGTCGGCCAGGTAACCTTTTTAAGCTCGGATACAAGCGATTTTATCTTTCCGCCCAAACGCACGAATATATTCGGTTTTTTGTTGGGGTTTTTCTTCTGATCCTTTTTATCGGTCTTCGCGACCGCGGATTGATTGTTCTTATCCATTTTCTTGACTACCTCCTGTCAAAAACGACCTGCTCGTTTTCATTATACGAAAACGCACGCGCAAGGACTTTTCCGGCGCGTTGAAGAAAGTCGGCATCGCCGATATTACTTCGTCTCTTTATGAACGGTGTGTTTCTTGCAGAACGGGCAATATTTATTAAGCTCGATTCTGTCCGGATCGTTCTTCTTATTCTTATAATCGTCGTAATTTCTCTGCTTACATTCGGTGCAAGCCAAGGTTATTCTGGTTCTACTTCCTTTTGCCATATCTTTCGCCTTCTCAAAAAATTAACACCCCTTATGCGGAGTGCTAATTTATTTTACTATACCTTAAAAACTTTGTCAACTGTTTTTTACGGTTTTTTTGATTTTTATCGGGTTAAATTGCTTTTCGCCGCATTTAAAAGCTTTTTGCCTTTATTCCGACCGTTTCCCCGCGGGATTATCTTCGGCTTATTCCTCCGAGGAAGCTTCGGTCTCCTCGGAAACGTCCTCTCCGCCGCCGTATAAGAATTGTTCGATCATACCGATCGCGTCCACTTCCATAAATTTCGGATTTTCTTTAAGTCCGTGCTGAGCGGCGCACTGATCGATAAGAATTTTAGCGTATCTCATAGCGCGTCCCGATTTGATACGAAGAAGAACGGGGACTGTTACGTACGTCTTCTTATCGCTCATATCCTTGCAATGGAACTTCGGGTCGGTCGTCGCGATATCCATATTGAGGTAAAGTTTCAAAGTTTTACCCGCAACGGAAAGCTTGACGAACTGAAGTCTGCCCTGATTGATACTGTCGAACTTCTTGGAAATTCTCGTTTTGAGCTTTTTGAAACGCAAAGCGTAGTTTTTAAGTTCGTCGTATCTGTCCTGAATGATTTCGTCCGCGCGGAGCATCTTCTGAGCGAACGTAGGCGAAGGTATGTATTTGGGAGCTTCGTCCGAAAACGCGAACTCCTCCCCTCCGTCGAACGAGGGCGCGACGGTTGCCGCCGTCTCTTTAGCCGCGGCTTCCTTTTCCGGGGCGATATCTTTGCCCGCCTCGGTCGGGTAATATTTCTTCTCGTCTCTTTCGGCAAGAGCAAGCAACTCTTCCGTAACGAGGAATCCGTCTTCTTTAACGGATGCCGCAAAGCCGTTGGCTCTGATTGCTTCGTCGTTGACGTATCTGCCCGAATATGTTCTCATAAACGCACCTCTTCACGCTCGCGCAAGCGGCGAAGCGATTTTAAAATCCTTTAAAAACCGCGCCGACCCACGCTTATATTATTATATATTCTATTATATACTACGTTTGCTTTTTTTTCAAGCGATAAAGGGTGAAAAAATTAAAAAATTTGCCTTTTTTCGCACTTTTTTTTCGCAAGACCGTCGACAGAACGCAAAGCGGCGGGGCAGACAAAAAATTTTTTCGCGTCGATTTGAAAATTTAATCGGTTTTTATGTTGACATTTATCCCGTTCGGGAGTATAATCAACTTCCGTTGAACAGATAATATATAAACGTATAGGACAAACGAAGAACAATGGAGATAGTAAATATTTTTTATTACCTTGCGGTAATACTTATTTTCGCGAAGAGTTTCGGACTTCTCGCGAGAAAACTCGGACTCCCGCAGGTTGCGGGAATGGTCATCGCGGGCGTTATCATAGGATTGCTCGGCAGATTCAACGATGGCGACAACATAATTTTAAGCACGATTTTTATGAAACCATCCGCCAAAGAAATGGGTGTTTTAAACGCGTTCAGTCAGGTGGGCGTGGTTCTCATACTTTTTTCGAGCGGGCTGGAAACCGATCTTAACGAGCTTAAACACAGCGGATTCGCGGCGACATGCATCGCGCTTATGGGCGTTCTCGTTCCGATGGCTCTGGGAACCGTCGGCGCGCTTCTTTTTATGAACGGATTCGGCAACTACTCGCACGATAAACTCTTAAACGCGATTTTCGTGGGAACGATTCTCGCCGCGACGAGCGTGGGAATTACCGTCGAAACGCTTAAAGAAATAGGCAAACTCAACACAAAAGTCGGGCAGACGGTCGTGAGCGCGGCGGTTATCGACGACGTTATCGGCATAATCGCGCTCAGCATCGTAACAAGTCTTAAAGGCGGCGATTTCTCGGGAATATGGATAACGCTTTTAAAAGCCGTCGGATTTTTCGCGTTTTCCGTCGGTCTCGGAATTCTTCTCAGAATATACTTCAAATGGGAAGAACACAAATTCCCGCATAAAAGAAGAACAAGCATATACGCTTTCGGAATGTGCTTTTTGTTCGCGTTCTGCGCCGAAAAGTTTTTCGATATTGCCGCAATAACGGGTGCGTATATGGCGGGAATTATGCTGAGCGGCTTGGAAGATACTCAATTCGTGGACAGAAAGGTCGTCGTGAGCGGATATATGATCTTCTCGCCGATTTTCTTCTCTTACATAGGTATATCGGCAAATTTCAGCGGGCTTTCCTGGTCGTATCTTTTGTTCGGACTTACATTCGTTGCGCTCGGCATCATCGGCAAGATCATCGGTTGCGGAGTCATGGCGAAACCATTCGGATTCAAAACGAAAGAATGTGCGACGATAGGTTGCGGAATGATAGCGAGAGGCGAAGTCGCTTTGGCGGTTTATTCCTCGGGCAGCGCGCTTATGATGGCGGAAGGAACGCCCGGTAGGCTCGATCCGCTCGTCGCGACGATTATGCTTATCGTAATTTCTTCGATACTCTGCCCGATACTTTTAAAACTTCTTTTCAAGGATAAAACGACGGGAACGGATAACGGCGAACAAGCCCCTTCGGTTCTGCCCTCGCCCGAAATCACTCCCGAAAATAAAGGAGCGTAAATGGATAACAACAATCACGAAGAAACAAAAAAGAAACTTAAAATAATCGGTTCTATCATCCTCGGCGTGGGGATAACGCTTTCCGCAATAGGTCTTATAAGCTTTTTCTCGGCTTTCGGATCCGGCGATTTTCCGAAGCTGTTCTTCCTCGTGTTTCCCGGATTTCCGATGATAGGCATAGGAGCTTCGATGCTTTCGTTCGCATACAAACGCGAAATTATGCGCTACTCCAAAAACGAGAGTGTACCCGTAATAAACGAAGCGATAGAAGAAGTAGGTCCGACGGTGAAAAAGGTCGTTTCGGGAGAAAAAACTTCGGACGAAAAAACGAAAAAATGCCCGAATTGCGGGGCGGAAAATCCCGATAAAAACAAGTTCTGCCCGGAATGCGGAGCGGCACTCGATAAGACTTGCCCGACGTGCGGAAACACCGTAGACGCGGACGATAAATTCTGCCCGAACTGCGGAACGAAACTAAGCTGAAACAGACGGCAAAAAACTGCATCAAACTCAACAAACGGGGCTATAAATCGATTAGCGCCCGTTTTTCTTTTTGCCCGTTTATATTTTCCGATTGAAAAAACTTTAAATTTTACACGTATAAACAGACAGCCGCAGCCGATTTTTGCTTAAGCAAAAATCGGCTGCGGCTATATATGCGGTCAGATAAAAGTCTATATATTATATAATAATGTTTATAATTTTTTAACGGCTCTGCACATTCTCTTTACGGGAAGCGGCGAGCATTTCGCGGATACGTTTTTCATTACTTTTATAACCGTACCTTCCGCCGCAGTGCCGTCTCTTTGCTCGACGACAACCCTGTCGCCCTCGGCGACGCGGAAATCGTCGCAAAGGTAATATCCGGCTTTATCCACACCCGCAATTTCGACTTTTATAAGGGTGTGATATTCGTCGCCGTCCAGAACGCCGCCGCTTAACGAATGTATCATTTCTGTTCCTCCGTTTTCATCTCGTTTTTTTCGAAACTTAGTCTGTCCTCTTCCGTCTTTTGCCCGCAAGCGAGCAAAATCTCATTCTCCAAAGGGAGAAGGCAAGTCTTAATAACGATAACGTTAAAAAAAGAAACGGCGAATTTTCGCCGTTTCTTATGTTTAATTTCAGCCTTACGGCATTAAAATCTTTATTAAAGACTTACGCTTATTTGTCTTCTTTCTTTTCTTCGCCGTCTTTCTTCTTCTTTCCGAATTTTTCGAAGATGTTTCCGATCTTGGAAGGAGCTTTTTCGGGAGCGTTAGCTTCTTCGAGCGCTCTCTGAGCCCTTCTTTCAAGTTCTACGACGGGAACGTAAGCGGGTTGTCCTTCGCCTTTCAAGATGGTAAGCTCGGTCTCTTTATCGAAGAGGTGGCTGTGCATAATGTCGATAGCGAGTTCGACAACCTGATCTCTTTCCGTCTTGGATCTCGAATCGACCTTAGCGGTCAACTGCGTACCTGCGTCAACCAAACTCTTGACGTTATCGTCGGAATTCGCCGCGTCGTTAGCGAATACGCAGTAAAGCAAAGTTTCCGCGCCGAGTTTTTCTACAACGTCGACCTTAACGTCGATAACCGTTTCTCTGCTGTTGGAAATGAAGTTTTCTTCGTCGTGGAAGTCTTCGGGACGAACGCCGAATACTACGGGAACGCCGGTGTTGATATATTTCGCGGGATTTTCGATAGTGTCGGACTTAGCCTTGGGAAGAGCGACCTTGTTGCCAGCGAATTCCACGTAAACGGTGTTTCCGTCGGACGTCAAAACGGCGTCGAAGAAGTTCATCTGCGGAGTGCCGATGAAGCCTGCAACGAAAAGGTTTGCGGGATAATCGTAAAGTTTCTGAGGAGCGTCGACCTGCTGAATATAACCGTCTTTCATAACGACGATTCTCGTACCCATGGTCATAGCTTCGACCTGGTCGTGAGTAACGTAAATGAAGGTGGTTGCAAGTCTGTGGTGGAGCTTGGTAATCTCGGTTCTCATCTGAGCACGAAGCTTAGCGTCGAGGTTGGAAAGGGGTTCGTCGAGAAGGAATACCTTCGGTTCACGAACGATTGCTCTTCCGAGCGCGACTCTCTGTCTCTGACCGCCGGAAAGAGCCTTGGGCTTTCTTTGAAGATAACTTTCAAGACCAAGAATTCTCGCTGCGCCTCTGACTTTTTCGTCGATTTCTTCCTTAGGTTTCTTACGAAGCTTAAGACCGAACGCCATATTGTCGTAAACGGTCATATGCGGATAAAGAGCATAGTTCTGGAAAACCATCGCTATATCTCTGTCCTTGGGCTGAACGTTGTTCATAAGCTTTCCGTCGATGTAAAGCTCGCCGTCCGAAATCTCTTCAAGACCAGCTATCATACGGAGCGTGGTAGACTTTCCGCAACCGGAAGGTCCTACGAAGACAATGAATTCCTTATCTTCGATGTCCAAGCTGAAATCCGTTACGGCAACTACGCCCGAGGGATAAACTTTGTAAATGTCTTTCAGATTAAGACTTGCCATTTTTTCCTCCTGAATTTTCGGGTTTACCGATTTTCATATTATCATATATATTATATCTTATTTCGCGCGTTCGGGCAATAGCATTTATTACAAAATTTTATACGGTCTTTTATCAATTTTGTACATTCTTCGCTAAATCCGTTGTCTTTTTATACATTTACTGTTATAATAATTTTACGATATACGATTTTTCGGAGTATTTATGGATATAAACAAACTTACGCCCGTCGGCGCGATAAACAAAAAACACTTACTTTCTCTTTCCGGTTACACAGAAGAAGATATTTGCGAAATTTTATTGAAAGCGAGAGAACTCGCGCAGAAAAAAGCCGTCGGGGAAAAGACCCCCGCGCTCAAAAACAGATATGCGCTCCTTATCACGAAACGTTCTTTCTCCCGCTCGAGAATAGCGTTCGAAGTGGCGGTTTCTATGCTGCAAGGCTCGGCGATCGTTTCCACGCTCCACGGCAGCGAACTCGAAACGATGATAAACGATAAGCTTTCTTTGGAAACGCTCGCAAGATACGGTATGGACGCCATCGTCGTTCAGACTTCGGAACTCGGCGACGCGGAACTTATCGAAAAGTCGGTGAATATTCCCATAATCAACGCAAATCCCAAAAGCGGACCTTGCGAAGCTCTCGCAGCCCTGTACACGGTATGGCAAAAAAAAGGCAGACTTTCGGGTCTTAAAATTTCGTTCGTCGGAGACAGTTCGGCTTTTGCGGATTCTGTCGTTTACGGTTTCGTGAACTGCGGATTCGACGTGACTTTCGTCTGCCCCGAGGAGCTTACCCCTTCCGCCGAAGTCTACGGTTATTGCCGCCAGTTCGGAGACGTGAAAGTCAGAACGGATATCGTCGACGGAATTAAGGGCGCGGACGTTATTTTCGTTTCGGACGACGGACTTTCCGCCGATTACGACATCGACAACGATATGCTGGATACGCACGCCCCGAACGCGCTCGTTCTCCATACTCTCCCCGTCGCTCCCGACGGAAATCTCAAAGAAGACGTTCTTTCTTCGCCCCGTTTCGCAGGCGTTGAGGAAGCCGAAAATCTTCCGCTTATAGAAATGGCGGCTCTTTGTCTTCTCGTTGTCAAAAACTGATTTTTTAAAATATAATAATTATGCCGCGGGCGGTTCTTCCGGTTACGAAAAAACTGCCCGCGGCGTTTGTTTTAATCTGTAAGTTCTATAAAAATAATATCTATGGTTTTGAGTTTAAATCCGTCCTCGAATTCGATTTCGCCGAACGCGCGGTCGATTTTTTTTACGTTTCCGATAAACTCTTTCTCCGCCCCGCCCTCTTTTCTCTCGTCGGGAACGAAATATTTAACCTTTATTTTCGGCCTGCGGGCGATATTTTCTTCTACTTGCCTGAAAACGAAATCGGTTTCCTCGAGGTAATCGTCGGAAAAATCTTCTTTATAAACGGTTTTTCTGTTGCTTTCCTTTATCTCTTCCCCGAATTTCGTCAATGCGGCGAACGGCGCAAACTGAGCCGCGCGGTCGTTCAAAGGCATTTTCGGGCGCGAAGATTCCGGACGGGAAAGACCTATGATATCGTCGTATTTTCCGCTCACGCCTTATGCCCTCCAATCTGTTTGTTGCGCTGTTTGCCCGTTGCGCCGTCGGAGAAATTCATACCTTTAAGCACGGCGTTGCTCCCGTATTTTTTGCGGATTTCGAGAACGGCTTCCTGCCGCTTTCTCTCCTTTTCGTTTAATTCGTTTTCCTTCTTGTCTTTTTCTTTATCGTCGAAAAAGGTGAGCTGCTCGGTTTCGGCCATTTTTTTCGCCCTGCCCTCGCCGACAACTCTCGCCGCGCAAAGGTTGAGCCTTCTCACGGACAGATTTTTATCGGCTATTTTAACGAAAAGTTTATCGAATTCCTCAACGAGTTTTTTCGTGGAAGAAGTAAAATTTTCGAAACTTTGCGATCCCGTCGCTTCTTTCGGAACTTTTCTGCCGTAACGATCGGTTTTGATTTCGCCCTCATAATTCACGCCCGCGCCGATAAGATTTTCCACGTCGTAGCCGATCATAAGCGTGATTTTGTCGGTGACAAGCCCTTTCGCGAAAAGGTCCATAGAAAGAAAATCAGCCATTTCCTTTACGATAAGCCTCGCTTTTTCAAAAGGATAAGGTTCTTGCAGAACCTGCCCCGAAGAAACGCTGTTTTCCGTAGGTTTATATCCTTTCACGTCCTTTACGGTACACGGCTCCACGCCCCAGGCGTGGTCTATAAGAAGTTCGGCGTTTATCCCGAAAAGTTTATACAAAAGCTCCTCGTTATAATAATCGGAAGCTTTCCCGAGCGAACATCTCGCGATATCGCCCATCGTGCGGAGACCTTGTTCCGCGAGCCTTTTCGCGTAGCCCGGACCGACTCTCCAGAAATCGGTTATCGGCTTATGCCCCCAGAGTTTCATTTTATAGCTCTCCTCGTCAAGCTCGGCAATCCGCACTCCGTTCTCGTCCGCTTTTATCTTTTTCGCCTCTACGTCCATCGCAATTTTGCACAAATAAAGGTTCGTACCAATCCCCGCCGTGGCGGTTATGCCCGTCTTGGAAAGTATGCGCTTGATCATTTTCATAACAAGCCCTCGCGCGGACGTATTATATATTTTAAGGTAATCGGTGAGGTCGATAAAAACTTCGTCTATGGAATAAACGATAATATCGTCCTCGGAAACGTATTGTTTATATATTTCGTAAATTTTGCGGCTCGTCGCCACATATTTCGCCATTCGCGGCGGGGCGATTATATAGCTTACTTCCTTGTTCGGGTCGGATTTTAAAACTTCGTCGACATAAGATTTTCCGTTAAATCTCCCGTTCTCGGCGTTCTTTCTTCTCTCGCGGTTTACTTCTCTTATCCTCTGAACGACCTCGAAAAGTCTTGCTCTGCCCGAAATTCCGTAAGCTTTGAGCGCAGGGGAAACGGCAAGGCATATCGTCTTTTCCGTTCTCGAAGAATCGGCTACAACGAGATTTACGCCGAGCGGGTCGAGATTTCTTTCCACGCACTCCACGGAAGCAAAAAACGATTTCAGATCTATCGCCGCGTAAATTCTATTTTTGTTATCGCTCATTTTGCCTCCTTTTTATTAGTAATTTCGAACGCATTAAGCGTAAAAAGTCTCGGTATAAGTCGATAAACGGCATATTTTTTATCCGATTAAAAAATCGCCTTCTCTATAACTCCCCCTCCGAGGCACTTTTCGTCGTCGTAAAAAACGCAAAACTGTCCCTCGGTTATCGCGCGCTGTTTTTCGTCGAAATCGACGTAAATCCGATTTTCTTCGATACGTACCGTAACGCCCTGTTCTTCCTGACGATAACGGAATTTAGCTTTGCACTTAAACTCCTTTTTATCGGGAGCGAAAGGTATCCAGTTACACTTATCGAGATACAAGCCTTTGGAATACAGCCTGTCTTCCGCGCCGTGCGCAACGTAAAGGATATTGTTTTTCAAATCTTTTTCCACAGCGAACCATCTGCCCGCGTCGCCGGCTTGCCCGCCTATATCGAGACCTCTGCGCTGACCTATCGTGTAATACATAAGTCCGCAATGCTCGCCGAGAACCCTGCCGTCGTAAGTCCTTATCTCGCCTTTTTTCGCGGGAATATAATTCATAAGAAACTTTCTGAAATTACGCTCGCCGATAAAGCAAATGCCCGTGCTATCCTTTTTTTCGGCGGTCGCAAGTCCGTTTTCCTCGGCGATTCGCCTCACTTCGGGCTTCGGCAAATCCTGAAGAGGAAACAAAACGTCCTCGAGCTGACTTTGCGAAAGCTGATTCAAAAAGTAAGTCTGATCCTTGTTCTGATCCTTGGCTTTCAGAAGGTAATGTATACCGTTTTCGTGGCGGATTCCGCAATAATGCCCCGTCGCGATATAATCCGCCCCGAGCTGACGGGCGTATTCCTTGAACGGACCGAATTTTATTTCGCGATTACACAGAACGTCGGGATTAGGCGTTCTGCCGCGCTTATATTCCTCGAGGAAATAAGAGAAAACTCTGTCCATATATTCTTTTGCGAAATTAACGCCGTAATAAGGAATATCGAGCTTTGAGCAAACTCTGCGAACGTCCGCATAATCGTCGTCCGCGGTGCAGCAACCGTCAACGTCGTCGCCCTCCCAGTTTTTCATAAAAAGGCCGATAACGTTATATCCCTGCTCTTTCAATAAAAGCGCGGCGACCGAACTGTCCACTCCGCCGCTCATTCCCATTACAACCGTTTTACCGGACATAAAAACCTCCCGTCCGTAAAGTATAATATCATTATTTCAGGACTTTATTCGACTATATTGTATATTAACGCAAAAATAAAGTCAATTATTTTTTAAACAAGCGCAAATAGTACTTGCCAAATCGAAAGAAAAAATATATAATTTTAATTAGCCTTTACGCGTAAATTATATTATGCCCAATAAAGGCGAAAGCTACAATGTGCCTGTAGCGCAATTGGATAGAGTTTCAGATTCCGATTCTGACGGTTGCAGGTTCGAATCCTGTCAGGCACACCACCAAGACACACGCAAAAGGAGCGTATAAAACTCCGACGCATGTGTCTTTTTCTATGCAAAACAGGGGTAAATTGCCGTTTTCGTGGCAGTTTACCCTTTTTGTTGTTTCTTCGAGTATCGCCGTAGGGATTTGTTCTTCACTCGCTTTGGAAAATCTCAAACCTTTAACGATTGCACAAAAAGGATTTTTGCACGATAAGAAGCGTATGATTTCTTCTGTCTTAATCAACGAAAAAATGACCGACTGCACTATTTCGAAAACAGTCGGTCGTTTGATTATAAGTTTTCCCTTACCGGTATTCCGTACTCGAAATACTTTTTAATGGTATTGAACTTTTATTTACCCATCTTCAAATAAATGTTTTTAATTGCTTCAAGACCTGCTTTTTCGCCGTTCTCTACCGCCTTGCTGTACATTTCAATTGCTTTCTTATAGTCTTTTCTCACACCAAAACCGTTTTCATAACAGATTCCGAGATTGTGATACGCAACACCCGAACTGTACTTTTTAGCAGCAGTCCTAAAACACTTAGCCGCTTCTTTTTTGTCTTCTTTCACGCCGTTGCCTTGAAGATAGCAAAGTCCGATATTGATAATCGCCTCGTTCTCGCCGAAATTATATGCGTCGGTAAATAATTCAAAGGCTTTTTTATAAGCCGCTTCGGTTTTGACGGTGTAGTAGTAATAAAGTCCAACTTGCAGACACGCCATAGGATTTTCGCCCTTGACACTCTTTTTCAGCCAATAAAGTGCCGTTTTTCTGTCGGCGGTCACACCGTAATACCCGCAAGCATACGCCATACCGAGATTATATTGTGCGGCGGCATTTCCGAGTTTTGCGGCTCGTTTGAAAAGTTTAAGGGCGGTTTTCTCGTCCTTTTCGAGCCCTAATTCGTCGCCGAGATACGCTTCCGCCATTCTTTCGATTGCATCGGGAAAATTCATTTCCATCGCCATCTGATAATAGAACAGCGCATTTTTGTAATCGGCTTTTTTGGTTTCGTAAATCGTCGCCATACACCAATAAACGCCGACATAATCCAAATCGCACTGCGCAAAACAATCGAGCGCGTCGTCGTATTTGCCTTTATTGTAATAATAATATCCTAAATCGAGAAGAGCGTCGTCTTGTCCGAGTGCCGCCGCTTTTTTAAGATAATAAATATATGCCTTTTTGTCGGGTTCTACCTTATACATACCCGTTTCGCGAACTCTTGCGTACATATAAAGGCTTTCGGGATCGTTGTGGTGAACGCCGTCCAAAAGATATTTCAAACCTTTTTTGTAGTCGTGCGGAACAAACCTGTCATTGAGACAGACGTAAGCCAAATCGAAATTAAGCGAGTATTCGCCGAGGCTCAATCCTTTTTCGTACCACTCTATGGCTTTGGGAACGTCTTTCAGTTCTTCATTGTTTAAGTAGATAAAGCCTATCTTTTTTGCGATCTGAACGTCGCCGAGATAAAAAGCACGCTCGTAGTATTTCAGCGCGTTTTTGACGTTTTCGATCTCGGAATCTTCAATCGGCGTATTGAAATAATACAAATCGCCGAGAGATCTTGCCGCTGCCGCCACACCCAAATCGGAGGCTTTGGCGTAATACTCGATTGCTTTTTGAATATCGATTTTTACATAACCGGTTTCATAGCAAAATCCGAGACGGGCAAAACACTCCGCTTCGCCTTTGTTTGCACCCTCCGTATAAACGTCGAACGCTTTTTTGTATTGAGAGCGGTAGCCCCAAGTGTCGCCAAGAACAGTATATGCCAAAACGCCGTTGTCGACGGCTTTTTGATAGTACGTCGTTGCGGTTTTGAAATCGCCGTCATCGGAATATAAATCGCCGATAGAAACGTAGTACTTCGGCTTTTTTACGGCAAGCCGTTCGTATCTTTTTATTTTATCGTTTTCTGTATTATTCATAATTTGTTTTTTGTATCGCAACAGTTCGTGATGAACGTTTTGCTGTTTACCTATAAAAATGTTAATGATTACGGATAACCGCTCCGTTCTTTATCTCAAAGGCAATCTTGGTATCGGTTATCTTATATGCTACATTGTATTGATATCCCGTAACGGGAACTTCCAAATATTTATCAGCTTTTTTGAACAAACACAGACCTATGGAAAATTCTCCGTCTGCCTTATCGAAAAAACTGTTATCAAAACTCAAAACGGTCTCTTTTTTATAGCTATAGTTTCCGTCCGACACGGTAAACGAATAATCGTCGTTTTCAAGATTTTCTACACTTTGTAAGACCGCTATGCCGCCGCTATTGCTTGAAATTATAAAAACCGCTTTATAATTTTCAAGATTTACAGTGGCAGAGTTTATTCCGTAAGGAACGGTAATGGAAACGGCGTTTATAGGAAACTCCGAATCAAGATTTAAAATCGAAAAAGAACAAATCCTTTTTTCTTCTGTCGGAGTAGGTAGCGGCTTTTCTTCTGTTTTTTTACCACAACCAACAAATAGTAAAGACGTGAGTGTCAATATAGATAACAAAGCAAGCGATAATATATTTTTTCTCTTTAACATACTGTATTTCATCTCCTGTCAATTATAACGTTGCAAACGGTTTTGATTCTATCAATTTATAGTCATCATCGTGCGTGTAAAACTGTTCCATAAGCCAATAGATACCATTGGTGCCTTTTCTTAGCTTTTTGCTGAGCAGCTTCCTAGTTATTGGCATCACTTGAAATATACTTATGAATTTATGTTTGGAGACAAAGCACTTAACTATGCTTGGAGATTTAAATATTTCTGGGAGTAATAATACAGTTCCGCAGTATTTGCCTTTGATTTGCATATCGATGGTATCGGAAACCGTAATATTTTCTTTCGCATTAAATGCGTATTCAGCTGTAGTCCAGAGTAATGAATTCAATGATAGCCATTCAGTTTTCTCTTGGCTTATTTCAACTTCTGGACCGATAAGCATCATGTATTCGTTTCGTTGGTTTGCCTTTCTTCCCCAGCCAATATCACGTTCAGGCATGAGATAGTCGCTTGCGCCAATGGTGCATAGTTTCCAAAATGGCATATCTTCTGTCGGTTCAAACACGAGAGTGATGACTGGTTTCATTTCATCCGATAGGACATTCTTTTTAAGTCTCAAGCAAAAAAATGGTTCCTGTTTAAAATTCTCAACGTAATGGTCATATAGTTTTTGATGCTTCTTATTGCTCGCCTTAAAGACCACTTCTTTTTCATCTAAATCTAACAAAATAATCACTCCTATATTAAAGCTTGCGTAGGCATAATAATTTATGCATATATTTTACCATAAAAAACTCAAAAAAGCCACCATTTCAGTCTGCTATTTGTGATACCGAAAGTTGGCCTAAAATAAAAAGTGCCTCTAGAATTTCGTTCCCAGAGGCTAAAACAATAATTCGTTTTTCTGAAAGTATCGATTGTGGCTTCGATTTGGCTATTGTTCCAAGCGTACAAGTCGCAACGGAACCTTTCAGTGAAAGTCTTGACATCTTCTGCCATTTGACAAACAACAATACAGTAATTTTCTTTTAGCTTTCATAGTAGGAGTGTACTTCCCGTTCTCCCACCTGTTAGCCAAATGAAACCCCAAGATAATCAGCAATTTCCATCTATGACAAAATCATTTTCTTTCTCAAGGCTTTCACCGCTTCTGCATACTTCATCACGGAATCCTCCAATATTTTATCAATTATTTTTTTATAACATTTTTATGCTATTTTTGCACGTTTTTTGAGAAAATAATCAAGAGTAATTTGAGATTTTTATGAAAATAATTACCACGCGCAATACAACAAACATTATTTAAAACCTTTCGTTCCGTAGATATATTTCAAAAATAAAAAAGCCCTGCAAAAGTACCTGTTGGCACTTTTACAAGGCTGACTTCTAACTTGGCAAATAGGACATTTTTCCCTTTCTGCCAACAAAAAAGGTCTGACACTTTTGGTATCAAACCATTGCTTTTCTTATGTGTGTAAATACCTAAATTTATACAATATGCGTACACCTTCTAAAAAATGCGTACAGCCACAGAATTTTGCGTACAGTAGATAAAAAGTGCGTAGACCTATAAATTTTAAAATTTATCACATATAGGCAGTTTCAAATGTCGTTAATTATTCAAGTTTGATTAGTTGCTTTTTACTAAACATTACTATTTTTTCTTTCATTGATATTTTACTTACTTCAAAACCATATTTTTTTAGTTGTTTTTTGCAAGTCGAAAATGAATGATCAATTTCAAATCCTAAGATAACACTCCATCTGGACTTGAACCATCTCATTGGTGTAAAAATGTCGTCTTATCAATATTGAGGAATGAAAAATATTGTGGAGACGCCATCCTTCAAAAAACCTACACGATTTATTTTTTGAACTTTTGAATTGAAAATTTTATAAAACAAACTATAAAAATTATAAGAAAAGGAGCACCAGTAATGTAAGCACCTCCGTAAAATATATACCATATAAGATCAAAAGTGGAATTTTTTGAAAATGGTATTGCTCTTAATATTTCCATAATCATACCCCCGAATAAAAAAATAACAGCAACACATGCATCAACTATTAGTAATATTTTTAATATTTTTTTCATCAATGACCTCCACAATAATAAATAAAATCAATTATACCCTAGTATAATTTATATTTTCTATACTTAGCAATCTTTTCATAATCATCAGAAACTGCTGCACCAATTGCCCAACCAACATTATAAAGAGCAAATCCATATACTTCCAGTTAAAATTATTAATATTTCTACATTTCATCTTCAAAAATAATTATTTCTTTATTATCCTGAACATAAAATATTTTTATATATGAAAAACACTCTTCATATGGATTTTTATTTGAAAATAAATATTTTTGTTCATATTGATTCATAGTAATGTCATACTCTAATTTAATTTTCACTTTTTTATTAATTGTAATTTCTTTATATGTAAAATTAGAATAATCAAGTTTCCTTTCAAGTTTAACAACTCCATGTTTTCTATTATCATAAAGTAAAAACTCTTTACCACAATGTAAACATTTTGCTTTTACAATTTTTGCCTCAGTAGGTATTATGTTAGAATCAATTAACTTTGGTTTCGTAAATAATCCACGTATTCCTTTATAATTTATATATACTCTACAGTTATTATCAGAAAATATATAACAACGGCTATATCCTCCGTATTTTTTTATTAAAGAATCAAACAGTTCTTGTTTTTTAGATAAATTTGGATTATTTGTATTTATTAATATTGAGAAATCTTGTTTTCCACACGGACATATCAATGATAAAAGTAATGATTGCCTATCGCTTTCTTCAATTTTAGATATTTTATTAAAATCACTTGGTGTTTTTATCATTGCTTTTATCTCCTTTTATCAATTAAAATAACCACTTGCTATCAATTTGATTATAGTTGCAGGATAGTCAATGTTCATATATCATTCCTCCTTGCAAATTATTAAATTACATTAAAAATTATAGCACTTTTTTGAGAAAAACACAAGCAAATTGAGGATTAATGTCGAAACTGAAATGAGATTATATAAAAACTATCAATCGTTCCGTAGTACTACCTTTTGTTTCGTTGATAAGGCTTTCGTTCCGTAGTTATATCCCAAAAATAAAAAAAGCCATGCAAAAGCGCCTAGTGGCACCTCTGCAAGACTAACTTATAACTTGGCAGATAGGGCAAAATTCCCTTTATGTAAAGAAAAAAACGTTTGAACTCGAATTTTTGCACATGAAACCCCAGGCTCGGTTTTGAGCTTTTCAGTCGTAGAGATTCGAATCCCCCTACCCCTATTTCCTATCGCCGAGCTCATAGTGTGTTTTTGTATGGCAACTCTGGCAAAGCGACATCAGGTTCGAGAACTGGTTCGTTCCGCCACGAGAAAGAGGTACGATGTGATGGACCCTTTGACAGGTGTAATTCTTCCTTCCTTCAAGCAACGCTCGCATAGCGGATGCTGCTTAACGTAAAGGGCACGGATTCTTCGCCAATTGTTCCCGTACTTCTTATCGTGATTGGGAGCTCGGCTGAATTTGTCGTATTGCTTATGACTTAATGCTTGATGCTCCTCACAATAGGTGTCATGCGTAAGATTCGGACAGCCTGGATAGGCACACGGTTTCTTTGGTTTGATTGGCATAACCACTACCTCCTTTGCCCATGAAAAAAGCCCACGGATATTACTCCATGAGCTTTATAATTTTATTTAGATGAAGAATCAGCGTGTAATAGAATTTGGTGTCTATATTCCAAATAAAAATTTTTCACGTCATCACTGGATATATTGAATTCGTTATTTGTTAAATTATTTTTAAATATCCATTTATTATTACCGCAAAATTCAATCGAAAAAATAGGGTTTACCCCATTATCATCTGAAAAATAATGAAACGAAGTATTATATTTGCTAATTATTCTATTATTCCATTCTAATAATTGAAAATACAATTCTAATGGGCAAATCCAATCTTCATAAACTAGTTTATTGTCTATTGACACTGACATAATACAATCCACTGTCAAAGCTTTTATATAGTTTCTATTTAAAACATCAAGTTTGTTAAATTTAAATTCTCCTATCAATTTTATATTAATCATACATTACACAAGCATACTCAAATTATACTTTAGATTATGCATTCTCCTTTCTTTATGCATATAGCATAACTTTATTTATTGTTACTGATTAAAACTAGAATGGGAAAAAAGTAATTATCTTTCCTGCTAATGAAAATACAAGTCTAACACAAGTTTCACCAGAAGTTCCGACTGTATATCCCAAATTAAAAGCTAATTTTACAGAGTCCGAACTGTTTTTAATAAGTTGAGACATAGAAGTATGTTTTAAAGCATATTTTCCTAATGACCTTAAATATTCTTGGCCATTACTGCAAAATTTTCCCCAATTTCCTGCAGAATTAGGCAAATGTTTTGTTTTAATGTTATAATTCCCTAACGATTTATATGCTTTAATTCTAGGAGAATTATATTTTAACCATCCCCCACAAATCATTGAGCCAATAGCTGCTACACTTTCAGTAATTCTAGCATAAATGTTATAATTTTTGTCATCACCTTGAAAAATAGTGTCTCTAACAAAATTATAGTCTGTTGCAGCTTCGACTATATCAGCAGTACCATTAACTGTGGTTAGTACTCCAGCCGTAATGGTAATAGTAGCGACAATTAACATTGGTACTAAAGCCACACCACTAGCAATCACCATTGCTCCAGCAACTATGGCACCCACACCAGTTGCAATTCTTCCAACACCTTTCCAAAATTTTGTCCAACTCCACGTTCCGTTTGGATCATATCCTAGTACAGGATCATTTTCGCAATAAGCAAAAGCATTACAATTATTCAAATTATCAAATTCTAGATAATTAAAATTATCCGCATTTAACCATCTACACCAATCAGGAACATAATATCTTGATTTACAATAATACATTCCACTTTCTTGGTCATAATAATAGCCTTTATATTTGAATGGATTTAATGCACCAATTGTCGATGCTAGAGAGCCCGTGGTAGATAATAATTTACCCCACGCATCATATGTATATTTTACCACAATTTCACCAGAAAGTGAAGTAATTGCTATAATATTTTGCAAATTATCTCGAATGTATAAATACTTTTCTGTGTTGTCTTTTATGAAACCATATAACATATTATTTTCATCATATAAGAAGTTTAATTTTCCATGTGGAGATGATTCAAAAATTAATTTATCACCATCATAAATATAGTCCCATGTAATACCACGATAATCTTTCTTTTGAATACGTAAACCTTGATCATTATATTTGTAGTCATAGTATCCACTAGTTAAAGTTAATCTTGTTAGTCTCCTTCCTGCAAATGTGAAACCCTTACTTCCGTATTTAGTAGGATTTAGAGGATTATTAGAATCATAACTTATTGCTACACCATTAACAGAAACCAATCTATCTTTTATTACATTATCATAAACAAAATTTATGCTTCCTTTTCTAGTAATATTGCCATTTCCATCATATTCATATTCTTCACCATCTGCTTTAGTTAAAAATCCTCTATAATCATATTCGTACGAATGATTACCAAATGTTGAATCACTAATTGATGTTAAATTTCCTAATGCATCAGTTGTATAATTCCTTGTAAAACTTTGATTTCCAACTTTAATTTTCTCACTCGAAATTTGCTTAGAAAGATATTTACTATCACTTCTTGTTTTATAAGCATATGTATTTGATAAAATTGTTTTACCAGCTTGATGTACCTCAGTTTTCTTAAGCATTCCAAACTCATCGAATTCATTAACCTTAGTTAAGCCAACCAATTCATCCTTCAATTCTCTTAAAGTTGAAAATTCACAATAAGCCGCTCGTGTTGCTAACATTTCAATTTGACCATATAGAGGATATAAATTACTATAATTTCCAAAATTTGAAATAGTAGATATGCCTTTAATTTTTCTTCCCATTGAAAAAGTTAATTGACTATATTCAAAAGTTGTAATTCTTGTTGTATTCCAAATGTTATCATCCACAAATACTCTTAAGTCAAAATATTTATTATTTTGTGAATTTGATGTTGAAGGATGGTTAAATGATAATCCAATAGTATGACACTCATCTGTTGTAAAGGTTAAATTTGTATACAAAAAAAGGCAATAATGCACAATAGATATTACATAATATTTTGATTATATAAATAAGTTGGGGGTAATAGCATACCTTTAAACAAGTTGGGGGGTGATACTTTTACCCCCATTTTCTT
>CAKQXZ010000017.1 GCA_934292955.1 uncultured Clostridia bacterium | reverse complement strand
GTGCGGGCGGAATAATCTGCGGCGAGTTCGCAAAGGCTCTTGCGGCTTGCGGCGCACAGGTCGCTTTACTCGATATCAACTACGACGCGGCTGAAAAAATTGCTTCCGAAATAGGCGAAAACGCGCTTGCGATTCGTTGTAACTGTTTGGATAAAGAAAGCATAAAGTCGGCTTATAGCACCGTTATCGAAGCATTCGATAAGGTCGATATCTTAATAAACGGCGCGGGCGGAAACAACCCGAAAGCCACTTGCGACAACGAAACCATGTCGCCCGAAATGCTCGGGACCGAAGGGTTAAAAGACTTTTTCGCGCTCGACGAAAGCGGACTTAAATTCGTTTTCGACCTCAATATCACGTCTGCGTTTCTGGTAACGCAGGTTTTCGCCGAGGGAATGGTAAAAACGGGCGGCAATATCATAAATATTTCGTCTATGAACGCATTCCGTCCGCTCACCAAAATTCCCGCGTACTCTGCGGCGAAAGCGGGCGTGTCCAACTTTACCGAATGGCTTGCCGTTCATTTTGCGCCGTGCCATATCCGTTGCAACGCAATCGCCCCCGGGTTCTTCGTAACCAATCAGAACCGCGCGCTTTTGTATAACGAAGACGGCACGCCCACTGCAAGAACAGGCAAAATTTTAGCCGCAACCCCGATGAAGAAATTCGGTGAAATCAGCGATCTCATCGGTTGCCTGTTATGGTTATCCGACGATAAGGCGAGCGGTTTCGTGACGGGAACGGTTATTCCCGTAGACGGCGGTTTCTCGGCATACAGCGGAGTGTAATAATATATGAAAGAATTTTTCTGCGAAGATTATCTTTTGCAGGGCGAAAGCGCAAAAAAGATATATTCCGCAATTAAAGATTTACCCATAATCGACTATCATTGTCACCTTGACGACAAGTCGATTAAGGAAGATAAAACTTTTTCTGATATAGGCGAACTGTGGCTTTCGGGCGACCATTACAAGTGGCGCGCGATGCGGCTTTGCGGCGTTTCCGAAGACTATATAACGGGCAATAGGTCGTTTATCGACAAGTTCAAGAAGTTTGCCGAAATTTTGCCGAGTCTTTGCGGCAACTCCGTTTACGCCTGGGCGCATATGGAATTAAAGCAGATTTTCGGTATAGAAAAGCCGCTTAATCAGGCTACCGCCGAAGAGGTGTGGAACGAAGCAAACGAAAAGTTAAAAAACTTAAGCGTTCGCAAACTTCTTGAAAAATTCAACGTAGAATACATCGCCACGACCGACGATCCGTTTTCGACGCTCGAAAATCACGGCGATATCTACGGAGTAAAAGTTCGCCCGACCTTCCGCGCGGACGCGCGTTTCAACGAAGGCGTTCCGAAAGCAGAGCTTGAAAAACGTCTAGATTATTTCGTGAGAAAAGGTTGTAAAATTGCCGATTACGGTTTCGATTTTATAAGCGAAAACGACGAAAATCTATTGTGGCTTATCGAAAATTGCTTCAAGCGCAAAATGATTCTGCAACTGCACTTCGGCACGTTCCGTAACGTCAATTCTGCGGCGTTTAAGACCTGCGGAAAGGATAGCGGGTTTGATATTATGCGGGGAGCTATCGACGTTGACGCGCTGGTAAAAGTTCTGGATAAAGAGAATACTAAACTCGGCGGTCTGCCGACTATCGTCGTTTATCCTTTGAACGATTACGATCTTCGCGCGGTGGCGACATTAACGGGCGCGTTTCCGACGGTTAAAGTGGGCGCGGCGTGGTGGTTTAACGATACGCTCGGCGGCATAAAACGCCAACTCGAAACAGTCGCGGAATATTCGGTTTTGGGTACGCAATTCGGTATGCTTACCGACAGCCGCTCCTTCTCTTCCTACGTTCGTTTCGATTATTACAGGCGTATTCTTTCGTCGTTCATAGGCGAAAAGGTCGATAGCGGCGAATATGACGAACAATCTGCCCAAACGCTCGCAAAAAACATAGCATACTACAATATTAAAGATGCGTTAAACGTTTGCCAAAAATAAAAAACGGTGATATAATCAACGTCGAAAAGATAAATAGTTGGCGTATAAGTCGATTAACGCGATAAACGGAATAAATTCTTATCCCGACGTAAAATTACATCATGGCAGGAAAATAAAAATGGCTCAATTAAAATCTGAAATTATAAACGAAACCGATAAGTCGTCTTCGGCTACCGCGGTTAAATATTATGCGGGCATCGATCTTGGCGGCACGGGCATAAAATGCGGTATCGTAGACGAAAACGGTAAAATCGTCGCGATAAAAAAATGCCCTACAAGAAAGGGCGTCGAAGCAAAAGAAATTATTTCGGATATGGCAAATCTCGTTAAAGACTTGCAAAAAGAAACGGGATTAACGCTCGAAGGCGTAGGGGTTGGTTGCCCCGGGCTTATCGATACCGAAAAGGGCAGCGTTGTCTTCTGCTGTAACCTTGCGTGGAGAAACGTTCCGCTTATAAAAACTTTGAAAGAGCAATTAAATTTGCCCGTATTTGTTGCAAACGACGCAAACGCGGCGGCGCTCGGCGAATATCATTTCGGCGCGGGCAAAAAATATAAGTCGCTCGTAATGATAACTCTCGGCACGGGCGTGGGCAGCGGAATAGTGTTCAACGGCAAACTCTTCGAAGGCAATCTCGGAGCGGGCGTGGAACTCGGGCATGAAGTAATTAAAATCGGCGGCGAGAAATGCACTTGCGGCAGGAAGGGGTGCTTTGAAACTTATGCTTCGGCAACCGCTTTAATACGTCAGGCTAAAAAGGCTATGGACGGCGATAAAGAAAGTTTGCTGTGGAAACTCGTTGACGGCGATAAAGAGAATCTGAACGGCAAGCTCGTTTTCGACGCTCTGCGCGAAGGCGATAAAACTGCCGAAAAAGTCGTTAAAAAATATACCGATTATCTTGCGGCGGGCGTAACTAACGTAATCAATGCGTTCCATCCGCAGGCTATACTTTTGGGCGGCGGCATCTGCGCCGCGGGCGACGTATTTTTAACTCCGCTTAAACGAAAAGTAAACCGTCAGATTTACGGGGGAACGAAATTCGCTCCCGTAGAAATCGTAGTTGCAAGCCTTGGCAACGACGCTGGCATTTACGGCGCGGCGGCTCTTGCTTTTTAATAAACCGCCCGCAAACGTCATTTTATAATCAAGTAAAAATAAACCATTTTATTATTTAGTCAAAACAAAAAAAGCGACCTGAAGAACCCCGCAAAAGTGGGGCTATAGGTCGTTTTTTTAATACTTTCGGTTATTTAACGGACAGAAAAACGAACCCGAAATTAAATCCGGATTCGCTTTTTTGTTTTATCGATAGGAGATTGTAATCTGTGTTTCAATATTTGTCGTTATTTTGTTGAACTTAGTTTGTCGAAATCTTTGCGCTTGAAGAACCGAGATAGACAACGAAAGCCGAAAGCCCGCACGGCATTTCAAAAGATACGCTTACAGAACCGTCAACCGTCGCGCTCAAGGTCTGACCTTTGCTCAGGTTTAATGTGGTTTTTGTCGCAACGGACGAAAAATTACGACAGTTTGTTACTTCGTTTGTCATTCCGTTAGCGGGACAAACCGCAAGTACAGAGCCGCCCGTGTAGGTGTAACCGTTTTCGGTATCGATCGACGAGTCTCCGCCGGAAGTGTTTATAACGGCGATATTGCCGCCCGCAAAAACTATTCCGCGGTAAGACGTTTTGCTGTTGGAGTCCAGCCCGTCGCCGCCCGCATAAACGTAAACGTTTCCGTCGTTGAAAGTAATGCCGTCGCCCGAAGTGGTCGTGGCGTTAATTCCGTCGTCGGACGAAACAATCGAGATATCGCCGCCGTTTATTACAACAAAAACGCCTTCAAGTCCTTCGTAACTGCCGGTAATATCTATCGTTCCGCCGTTTACGGTGAGCGTTCCGTCCGCGTGAACTCCGTCGTCTTTAGAAAACAGAGTAACAATTCCGCCCGAAATCGTAACGTTGCCGGTAGAAGTTTCTCTGTTTTCAAGCGTTTCGCCGCCGTTTGCGTGGATTGAATCGTCGTAAGAATTCACCGTTATCGTACCGCCCGAAATTGTTATTTCGTTATCGGCTTTTATGCCTTTTGTCGAATAATCGCCTTTTTCGCTGTTGCCGTCATTCATTCCGCCGCCCGGATTTCCACCGGGCCCACCGCCGGGGCCGCCGCCGAATCCGCCGTTTCCGCCGAAACCGCCCGCATACAAAGAAGTACTGCTTTCGCTTGCGGTCGTTTCAACCTCTTCAGAGTATGAAGAGTAGCGATCGGTATATATGTTTAAGACAACGTCTTCGCCGATTTCAACGTTATAAGCGGCGTCTATTCCGTCACACGCGGCGTAAATATCAATCGTGCCGCTTGTCAACGCTATCGTTCCTTTCTGATTGCCTTTAGACGAAAGACTGCTGTTGCTTGTCTTTATGCCGTCGCCTGTTTTTGCTATAAGGGTAAGCATTCCGCCCGCTACGGTTACGCTGTCGTTTCCTTTGAGCGCGTTATCTTCGCAGGTAACGTATAACGTAAGATTTTTCACCTTAAGATCGTCTTTTGTGTGAATGCCGTTATTGTTTGCCGAAACTACTACAAGTTCGCCTTTCCCGCCGAGATCCAGATCGCATACGGAATAAATTGCCGCAGAATAACTCGTTTCGTCATCGTCGGATATTGCGGCGCGCGTGTCGTAAATGTAGTTCTGCGTGCTTTTTTTTGCCGTCAGTGTTACCTTATCGCCCGAAAGAACGGTCACGGGGTTATATTCTCCGCTGTAAAGTTTAACGCCGTTCAGTTCGAGTTCGAATTTATAATCGTCGCCCGCGTCTATTACGATCTGACCGTTGAATTCGCCCGTTACAGAGCAAATCGTGTCGGCGTTAAGTCCCGAAAAGGTAAGCGTGTCGCCGTCTATCGTCCAGCAATCGCTCGTTCCTTCCGAAAGAGTAACCGTAAGAGTATCGGCTAAGTCGGGCAGGTCATCGGGAATATCGGTTTTGTCGCTGTCGGCTTTTTCGCCCGCAGAACCGCCGTCGGTTTCGCTGCTATTGCCGCCGTTCCAACCGTTGCCGCCTCCGTTTTGCGACTGATCGGGCGGTTCCGGCGGTTGAAATCCGTTACCGCTATTCGTACTGTCGCAAGCGGTAAAAATGCCCAGACACATAACGAAAATCAATAAAACAGACAATATCTTTTTCATTTTTTTAACTCCTTTTATCTGTAATCTTGTAGTTTTTGCCGACGTTTATATTCGTCGGTTACATTGCTTTTTACAAATCTTTTTCAATCAAATCCACGCGTGAGCATTGAATTTCGAGATTGCCGTTTCTCGTTCTCACCGCATCGAGCAGTTGCTTTTCATTCTCGGCTGCTTTAAGCGTTACGCGATACGTTAATCTGAAACAACTACCCATGTTTATCGATTTCACGTTTTCAAGTCTGGTGAAATCGGTATATTCCGAAAAAATATTGTCGAAAACGGTTGAATAATCAAGCGATTCGGGAATGGTTATTTTAATAATTTTCTCCCTGTCTTTCGCTTTATCCGCTTTTGCCGCAAACTTGCCGAAAAAGAAAAGCAGAATTCCGCAAAGCACAAGGAATATCGCCCCGTACGCAATATAGCCCATTCCGAACGCAAGTCCTGCAGCCATTGCTATAAATATCACGGCGATTTCGCGCGCCGTACCGGGTGCCGAACGGAATCTGACCAAGCCGAACGCTCCAGCAACCGCAACGCCCGCTCCGATATTTCCGTTAACCAGCGCGACCACGGCGGCAACCGTCATCGGCAGCAAGGTTATAGCGACAAAGAAACTTTTAGAAGAATCGGACTTATAGCAGGCTAAAAAGGCATATATCGCGCCGCATACAAGGGCAACGCCTAACGCGATAAAGAAAGCGACTGCGCGAACTGTTCCGTCGTTAAATATCGTTTCAAACATAACAGTGTACTCCTTTTTTTATATTCCAGCCCGAACGCCGTGCCGTATTTAGAAAAAGACGTTTTGTAAATATGCTCTTTGCCGAGCAGATTGCAAAGCCACAGCGGCAGTGCCGTTCCCGTTTTAAGTTCCATTAAAACAAAATCTTCGCTTAAAAGGCTTTCGCCGTCTAAAGAAGTGTAAAAATTAAGGTCGTCGGTGCGATAGCGTATATTTTTATCGAAAGTCACGCGCAAATCGCAATCGGTTTCAAAAAACGCCGCTCGGTCATACAAAATGAGCATTTTAGGCTGCAGATTGCCGTAAACCGAAGAAAAATACGCTAACTCTTTAGCTATTTGCGACGTCGGATTTTTGTCGGTCAACAAATCCGGGGCTTCCCGTTCTTTGCAGGCGACCCGTCTTTTGTAAACGACCCCGTCGTATTTACGTTTCATTTCGGCGTATACATCTTTATCGCAGTCGTTTAAGTTGTAGCACCTTAAGCGGAATTTCTCCTTAAAAAGCGGTTTTTCTATCGACGTGCGTATAAGTCGGTAATCGTCGGTGTCAAAATACAAACTCTGAACGGCGTTTTCGCCGAACCTGTCGGGCAAAAGCCGTTTTTCTGTTTCGCTTTTTACGGTGTAATACTGTTCTTTGGTAAGCAGGTATTTCAGTTCGTATCGCTTGAAAACGTAATCGACCATAGCCAATCTCCTTTTGTCTTTTGATAATCGCATTTTAACCCCGAAAACTTAAATAAACTTTAAGAAATAAAAAAACTCCGCAAAAATAATGCGAAGTTTTTGTCGATTGATTATAACAGGTTTTACGTCTTGATTTTTAACGGCAGAGTGGCGGTTATACCGAAATCGTTGCCGCTTTTGGTTTCGGCAATAATTTTTCCGTCGTGCGCGTCGACGATCGCTTTCGCTATAGAAAGTCCTATTCCGTGTCCGCCGGTAGCCGAATTTCTCGAAGCGTCCGTGCGGTAAAATCTGTCGAACACATGCGGCAGATCGTCTTTGTTTATCCGCGTTTCGGTCGCGTTAAAAACGGTCAGCACGGCATTCTTTTTGTTTGAATATAAATCGATCGTTACGATGCCGCCCGCGGGCGAATATTTTGCCGCGTTGTCAAGCAGTATAGACGTTAATTGCCTTATCGCGTCGGGCGAGCCGCAAAGCACTATATCGGACGCAATATTTGCTGATAAATCAAGGTTTTTGGCAGCCGCTAAAGTGCGGAACGAAGAAATTGTTTCCGAAACTATGTCCGACAGCGGCATCTCTATTTTCTTAAGCGTATGCCCCGATTCTTCCATTTTCGAAAGGTACACAAGGTTATTCGTAAGTTCGCTAAGCCGTTTTGTCTGGTATCGTATATCCTGCAGTTCTTCGCTTTGCTTTCCGTCGATTTCCAAAAGGTCGAGATTGGCGTTGATTACGGTAAGCGGAGTTTTCATTTCGTGACCCGCGTCGGATATAAAGCGTTTCTGTTTTTCGTAACTTTCGGCAATAGGCTTAACAATTTTGCCCGACAGAACGACGAACACGGCAAACACGATAACGCACCCCGCAAACCCGACTCCGATACTTGTCCACAAAAAATTATTAAATGCGTCGAGCTTTCTTCCGCAGTCTAAAAAAAGCAGGGTAGTTTGCGTATCGGTCGTTTTCTTTGCATAACGGAATTGTCCTACAAAGCCTTTTTCGCTTCTTTTTGTAAGAGCCTTATTTATATAATAGTCCACGTCGTCTTTATCGACCGACATAATCTGCGAAAAATCCATTTTGACTATATTGCCGTCCGAAGACAGTGTAACCGTAAAAAATCGCGATTCGTACGGCACTTCGGGCGACATTCCCGGCGGAACGTTCCCGCCTGCGCCTTGCGGGAATTTGTCTGAAGACGGGTTATCGCTATTATCCGAAAGGGCGTCGTCAAAAGCGGCGGCTGTAGTCGTTGCATCGCCTGTCGTGTTATCGTCGGGCGGAGTAGTGTTATCGAATGGGTTATCTTTATTAGGCGCGTTTTCGCTCATGCGCATTAAAACGGCTGTTATTGCGTCGCTGTCTTTAACCACAACCGCGTAGTTTATAGCGTTCATAACCCCTACGAGCGCGGTCATAAGAACGAGCGTCGAAACCGTCGCAAGAGTAATAAATTTTCGTTTAAGCTTGTTTATCATCGCAAATCTCCAGATAGTATCCCGCATTGCGCGACGCTTTTATCTGTATATCGGCGCCTATTGCCGACAACTTTTTCCGCAAATACGAAATATACACCCACACGACGTTTATTTCCGATTCGCTGTCGTATCCCCACACTTTTTCCATAAGTTTTTCTGTGGATAAAACGGATTTCGGGTTAGCCATAAAGTATTCGAGCAACTGATACTCTTTATTTGTAAGCCGAAAACTTCCGTTTATCGAAGACAGTTCGAACGTAGTCCTGTCAAGCGCAACTTTTCCAAGCCTTATTTTTGTATCGGTTTCGGTTTTGGTTCGGGTAAGCGCGCGGATTCTTGCAAGAAGTTCTCTCGTGTCGAACGGTTTCGGCAGATAATCGTTTGCGCCGCTGTCAAGCCCCGCAACGCGGTCTTCTATTTCCGATTTTGCCGTCAACATAATTACGGGTATATTATATCCGTCCGCGCGGATTTTTTTAAGCGCGGTCAAACCGTCCGTTTTCGGCATCATTATGTCAAGCACAGCCACGTCATAGTTTCCCGATTCTATATACGAAACCGCGTCTTCTCCGTCATATACCGCGTCCGCAGAGTAGTTGTTTTTTTCAAATATTTTTACTATCGCCTTAGATAACGCCTTTTCGTCTTCCGCAAGAAGAATACGCATTACTTATCAACTCCCGTTTTTCTTTCATGCTATACCGCAATCCTTAATTATACTTAAGAATTCGTTTTTTTTTAATTATACCACGCTCGTCGCAATATTTCAAGCAAACTTGTTTGATAAACGTTGGGGCTTTTTATTATTGGTCGTTAAGTTATTTACCCGTAATCCTGAGATGTGCCCGATTGCTCGGCTTACGAAGGATCCGGGCACGAAGTGCCGCACATTCTAATTTGTTACTCTAAAACCAAAAAAGTCGCGCTATAAGTCGATTATCGCGTACTTTAGGCATGTTTTTCTATATTATCTTCAATAAAAATGCGGCTGTCGCCCGGATGTTTCGACTTCGCTTTACTCCGCTTAACATGACGGGGTGGTTACATGGTCATCCTGAGACGTGCTTACTTGCTTGGCTTACGAACGATCCGGGCGCGAAGTGCCGCAAACTCTGATATTTTGTGCCTTAAAACCCGAAAAAGTCGACCTATAGGGCAGTTAATCGACAGTTGCCCTATATTTCGCGTTCCCGAAGATACCGAACTCCCGTAACGGTGAAAACTTTGTGTTTTTTCTCGGAAAAATATTCCATAATAGGCAAAAATCAACATATTAACCCATTAAAAAAGTCGAAACGATTGAAAACTATTGACATTCCGCCCCTTGATATATATAATTGTACATATAACGCGTTGACTACGCGGGATTACCACGAAATTTTTTAACGGCTTTAATGAAGGAACGGGTTCAGCCCGATTTTGAAGGTAATGCGGACTAAGGTAAGTAACATCGGCGGACAAAAGAATATAAACGCATTTGTAGAATATAAACTCGGATTGCTGGCGAACGGCGATAAAAGCATGCTTTCGCTTTATCGTCTTATGTTCTCCGAAAAAGAAAACATATTCTTTGAAGAAACCGACGGGTTCAGAATTAAAAAAATGACCTACGGCGAAGCGTATGACGAAATCGAAAGCCGCGCCGCAGATATGCATAACAAAATCGGTGAAGAAAATCAGTCGGTTGCAGGGCTGTATATGGATAACTCCGCCAGGTGGATAATCGCGTTCTGGGCGATAATCCGCGCTGGTTACAGACCTATGCTGCTTAATAAGCGGTTCGACGACGACGCAATCGAAAAACTGATTGCCGATTTCAACGTTGTCGCCGTTATATCCGACGGAAAAAGATTTTCGGTAAAGACCTTTCTTTTCGACGAAATACAAAAAAACGAATGCGGCGTCGAATTTACGGCGGGCGAAGAAATGTACGTTACTTCTTCGGGAACGTCGTCCGTAAAAATCTGCGCGTATTCTTCACAAGAACTCATAAATATTATATCGAACACACGCGATTTATTAAAGAAGAATAAAGCCATCAAGGCTCATTACGACGGGCAACTCAAACTTTTAACGTTGCTTCCGTTTTATCATATTTTCGGATTTGTCGCGGTTTATTTGTGGTTCGGTTTTTTTTCGCGCACTTTTGTAAAATTAAACGATTTAAGTCCCGACACCGTTCTCAATACGGTTAAAAAACACAAGGTAACGCATATTTTCGGCGTTCCGCTTTTCTGGGATACCGTATATTTCAAAGCGCGCTCGGCAATTAAACGTCGCGGCGAAAAGTTGTGGAATAAATTTCTTAAGGGAATGAATATATCCAAAAAACTCGGAAACTCGGCTATAGGTCGATTATTCGTTAAAAAAGCGTTACAAGAAGTCCGCGACGAAATGTTCGGCGACAGCATAAAGTTTATGATAACGGGCGGCAGCGCGATAAACCCCGACGTGCTTGAATTTTTCAACGGCATAGGCTACAGGCTGGTAAACGGTTTCGGCATGTCCGAAATCGGCATTACGTCGGTCGAACTTTCCGACAGTCGAAAGGTTATAACAAGCGGGTCTGTCGGCAAGCCGTTTATGACCGTCGATTATCGTCTTAACGACGGCATTCTGTATGTAAAAGGTACGTCGGTCGCAAAATACATAATAGAAAAAGGCGAAAAAAGGGTTATCGGAGCCGACTGGTTCAGAACGGGCGACTTAGCCGAAGAGAAAAACGGACGTTATTATCTCTGCGGCAGATCGGACGATCTTATAGTGTCCATTACGGGCGAAAATCTCAACCCCGTCGCCATAGAAGAAAAATTGTTCCCCAAAGACGCTCTTCAGGTCTGTCTTATCGCGGGCAAAAACGAGTCGCTTCCCGTGCTTATAGTATCGGTTGCAAAAACCACTTCGCAGGATGAGTGGGAAAAAATTAAAGACGAAATCAAAACTTTTGCCGAAAAGAACAATCTCACCGCGCAGATAGGCAAGATTTACCCCGTAAAGCAATCCCTTCTCGGCGAAAAAGATTTCAAGCCGAACAGAAAGAAGATTGCCGAAAAATATTACGCGGGCGAACTTCAGGCGTTGACTTACGCAAAAACTTCCGCCGGACTTGACTGGCTGACCGAAAAAGTGCGCTCGTACTTTGCCGTCGCGCTCAATAAAAACGCGGAAGAAATCGCCGTCGATTCCGACTTCTTTTTAGACGAAGGCGGCACGAGCCTTGATTATTTCGCTATGATAACTTCCCTTCGCGAAGAGTTTCCCGTTCCGTTCCCCGAAGACGGTTCGGGCGAGAGTATTAACACGGTCGAAAAGATCGCGGAGTACATAAAGAGCGTGTCATGATTGCATTTTTCAACGGATTCGTAAAAGTTACGGGCTGGCTTGCGCAAAAAATCGTTTTCCGTACCAAAATATATTACGAAAACAAAAAAATCCAGGCACGAAAAATCAAAGGCGCGGCTATAATCATATCCAACCACACGGCGGTTTACGACTACGCGGCGTTTCTGTTCGTGTTCCCGACAAGGACATTGCGCTATCAGATGGCTGAAGTCTTGTTTCAAAAGAAAGGCTTAGGGCGCTTTCTTAAAGCGATGGGCGGCATAAAGGTAGACCGCAACTCGTTCAACTTCGGGTTTATAGAAGAATCAAAACGCATACTCGAAAAGGGCGGAGTCGTTGGAATATTTCCCGAAAGCAGACTGCCGAAGCCGGGTGAAGAAAAACCGCTGCCGTTCAAACCGAGCGCGGCGTATCTCGCGTTATATTCGGGCGTTCCCGTAATACCCGTGTACACGAACGGCGAGTATTTTACCAAAAAACGTGCGGGTGTAATGATCGGCACGCCGATAAACGCCGCCGAACTTTATGACGAAAGTAAGGACGAAAAGACCAATCTTGCCGAAATTTCTGAAAAATTCAGGCAAAAAATCATAGAACTCGGAAAACAATTCGATGAAAGACAAAAAGAAAAAAAGTAAACTCAGGTATCTCCCGCGGGATATCGTCTGGGCGATAGGCTACACGTTGGGGTGGCTTGTGTTTCGTCCTAAAAATTACTACATAAGCGAAGAAGCAAAAAAGAAAATTAAGGGCGGCTCGCTCATAATCTCTAATCATATAGGTTTTGTGGACCCCGTGTATCTGATGATGGCAATGGGGTACCGCCGTCAGCATTTTATCGCGACCAAAGAGTTTTTTTCCAACAAATTCAAAAAATTCGTATTCGAAAAGATATTTCTTTGCATCTGTATCGATCGCGACAACGTAGGCACTGCTACCATAAAAACTGTGGTCAACGAACTTAAAGACGGCGAGCGCGTGACTATGTTTCCCGAAGGTCATATAAACTTCGAAGGGGGCGGCGACGAAATTGCGGCGTTCAAGTCCGGTGCGGTGCTTATGGCTCTTAAAGGCGGCTGTCCCATCGTTCCCGTATACATACACAAACGCAAAAGTCTGTGGAACAGGCAGGTTACTATTTTCGGCGAACCGATCAATGTAACGCTCGAAGGCAATACTTTGCCGATTATGGAATATATTGACGGCAAGTCGCAGGAACTTTATAAAAAAGAAGTCGAACTCGAACTGTTTTACAAACAGATCATGGATAAAAAGAATAAAAAAACAAATAAAAAAGGAGCAAAATAATGTTAGGCAAAACAAGAGAATATTTCGCGCAATTCACCGATCCCGAAACTTTTTCGAAACTCGTCGAATATAAAGACGTAATCGCAATGTGGAATCACTGCGCAAAAGAGTATAAAAACGACGTTGCAATAGTCGATAACGGCAATTCTTACACGTTCGGCAAAATCGACGAAGATATAGCGGATTTCAGAACTGTTCTTAAAAACAACGGCCTTAAAAAAGGCGATTTCGTCGGCTTGTTTGCCAAAAACTCCTACGATTTCGTAAAAGGTTATCTCGCGGCGGTTACGTACGGTCTGCCCGTTGCGATTCTTCCCGCACACCTTAACGAAACGGCGATTTTCGGCTGCTCGGCGGGCTTCGGTCTTAAAGCGATTATCACGACCGAAGACCTTGCCCCCGTCACCGCTTTCGCTACGGGTAAACTTTCCGCGCTTAAAGTTCTGCTCACCACTCAGACTGCGGGCGTGACAACCGAATGTGCAAGCGTTCAGCCGAACGACCTGTGCGTGGTTATGTTCACGGGCGGAACTACCGGCAAAAGTAAAGGCGTAAAACTCACGCACGACGCAATCATGCAAGGTACGCTCAACGGTTCTTACGGCATAAAAGAAGTTTTCGGTCGGAGGTATATGCTTGTTCTGCCTTTGTCGCACGTTTTCGGGCTTATAAGAAACCTTATGACGTCGCTTTACACGGGCAGCGCAATGTTTATCTGCCGCAACAATAAAGATATGTTCCGCGATATCGCGGTTTTCAAACCCACCGTACTGGTGGCGGTTCCCGCTCTTGCCGAAATGGCTCTCGGGCTTTCAAAGCAGTTCGGGCGCAACATGCTCGGCGACAGCCTTAAAACGATCATCTGCGGCGCGGCGGTAGTCGCTCCCTATCTCGTAACCGAATATAACAAAATGGGCGTCGCTCTCTATCCCGGTTACGGTCTTACCGAAACGGCAAACCTTGTTTCGGGTAACGTAGATTATCTTAACAGACCGTCGTCGGTCGGCGTTGCGTATCCCAATCAAGAACTCAAAGTCGTTAACGGCGAACTGTGGCTAAAAGGCAGAAACATAACCGCGGGCTATGTAGATCCCGAAGACAACGCCGCCGCTTTCGAAGACGGCTGGTTCAAAACTGGCGACCTTGTAAAGATCGACGAAGACGGCTTTATTTACATTGTCGGCAGAACCAAAGAGCTTATCATTCTTTCCAACGGCGAAAACGTTTCGCCCGCAGAAGTAGAAACGTATTTTAACAAACTCGATTTCGTTCAGGATTCGCAGTTGTTCGAAGACGTAGACGAAAACGGCAGACATTTCCTTTCTCTCGAAATCGTTCCGAGAGCGGCAGTCGTAGCGACCATTACCGAAGAAGACAAAGCGGCATTCATGATGCGCGAACTCGAAAAGGTCAATCTTTCTCTTCCCGGATTCTGGAGAGCCAACAAGATAGTTATCCGCGATAAAGATTTCGAAAGAACCCCCAGTCTTAAAATAGCAAGGTATAAAAAATGTTAAACAGAAGCGAAATAATGAACAAACTCAAAGAGATACTGGTCGCGATGGATCCGAAGAACGCCGATCGTCTTGACGGCGTTACCGAAAACAGCAAACTTGTGACCGATCTCGGGCTTTCGTCGGTAGGCATGCTTTACATGGTCATCGCCATCGAAGAAAGTTTCGGCATAGAATTCGACAACGACAAACCGTTCGAAACGGTAGGTCAGGTTATAGATTACATCGGGGAAAGAGCATAATGATCTGGAAACCCGAAAACTGTGTTTTCGGCGATATTATCCGCGTAAAAAGCGGACCGCTTTATCATTACGGTGTATTCGTTTCCGAAGACGAAGTAATTCAGTTCGGTCATTCGCCTTTTTATTACACGGGCGAGCATAAAAACGAAGAAAAAATTGTGCTTTCTACCGATATCGATGTATTTGCGGACGGCGGTATCGTAGAAAAAGGCATACCCGACCGTAAAGAAAAAAAGCAAATGAAAGCTCCCGACGAAATCGTTTTGCGCGCACGGGCAGAACTCGGCAACGGCGGATACAACATTCTGCACAATAATTGCGAACATTTCGTAAATCGTTGCGCGTTCGGCGTGTCTTTCAGCGCGCAGGAACGCGAAGTTCGCGAAAAGTGGCGCAAACGCCCGCGGTTCGACGTGTTTATAACAACGGAAAGGAATATCGAAAAAACGGGCTTTTTTCCCGCCGCACGGCTTAAAGAAATCGACCGCGTAACGGCCGAACGGCTTAAAGAAAACAAGATTATCTCGTGGAATCTTCTCTGTTTTGCCATAGAATCGTCTTACGGCATAAATCCCGAAGACGTCAAGTTCAGAAAACAGCCGAACGGCAAATGGGTGGCGGACGGATTGTATTTTGCAATCACGCATACAAACGGAGCGGTTGCGGTCGTCGTGTCCGATTCGCCTTGCGGAATAGACGCCGAAAATATTGCCGATTTTTATAAAAAGTGCGAAGATAAGAATTTTGCCGAATCTTTCGCAAAAAAAATAAACTGCGCTTCGACCGATCCTGTCGACTTGCTTAAATGCTGGACGGCGAAAGAAAGTTTATATAAACAATCGGGTAAGGGCGCGTTTATGCCGTCTGAAATCGAAATAGCGGACGGAGCCGTCTTATATACGGAGCAAAACGGCGTGTTGTTCGCTTGTTCGGGTAACAGCCGCAATTTAGCCGTTTTTCGTAAAGTAGAAAACGGAAAAGCCGAAATACTTTCCAAAGGAGAAGCGTTATGCCGTTAGGTTTACAGATTTTACTGTGGGCAGCCGGCGTAACCGTCGGTGGCTATATAATTTCGTTTATAGTGGTAAACGCGTTATTGTTTTTGCGGTTTTTTGTAAAATGGAAACCCGAAAAGTGCGTCCAAACCGCGCTTAGGGATGGCGGCTACGATAAATATCGCGATAAAATAAAGTCAATAGCCGAAAAACTCGATAATTTACCCAACGAGCGCGTGTATTGCAATTCTAAAGACGGGCTTACTTTATCGGCTCGGTTTTACAACACGGGGTCGGATAAAGTTGCCGTACTGTGCCACGGGGTGCATGCGGTGCCGTGGAATAACTTTTCCGTTCTCGGCGAAAGGCTGCTTGCGAGCGGCTACGACGTGCTGATTACAGACGAACGCGCGCATGGGCAGAGCCAAGGCAGGTTTGTTACATACGGTACACGCGAAAGCGAAGATATTCTTTGCTGGCTTGATTTTCTTAAATCATATTCCGCTATAAAAGAAATTACTCTGTGCGGCGTGTCTATGGGCGGATCTTCGGTGTGTTATATCGCCGATAAAGTTGACGACGAGCGTGTAAAAACGCTTATAATCGACTGCGCATTCGTATCGGCCGACAGACTGACCAAAGAAATATTTAAGCGCATGAAACTGCCGTACTTTCTTGTATGCGGCGCGTTCGTATGCGCAAAACTGTTCGTTAAAGTCGATATGAAAGAGCGGACGGAAGACCATCTCGCAAAAACAGGAATCCCCGCGCTGTTCATTCACGGAACGGCAGACAAGGTGGTCAATTACAAACAAACGCTTTCAAACTATTCGGCGTGCGCTTCAAAAAAGCAACTTATAACCGTAGACGGCGCGGATCACACCGTCGCGACGGTTGCGGGCGGCGACGAAGTTTTACAAAAAATAATGAATTTTATAGATAATAAAGGAGAACAAAATGGATAAAAAATTTGTGATTTTAGCCGACGTTACCTGCGATCTGGGTGAAGATATCCGCAAAGAATACGACATAGAGTATATTAACGGACACTTCAAAATGCCGGGGCAGGACGACTTGCCGTCTTTCCTTAAATGGGAAAGCATGACAAGCGAAGAGTTTTATAAAAAACTCAAAGCCGCGCCCAATGATTTTTCTACCGCGCCGCCTAATATAGGTGAGTGGACGGAAGCCTTCGAAAAGTACGTTTCGCAAGGTTACGATGTGCTTTCGATGTGCATTTCGTCCGGACTTTCGGGTACGTTCGGGTTTATGACCGAAGCGGCGAAACAGACAATGGCAAAATATCCCGAAGCGAAAATCCGTTGCATAGATACTTTGCGTTTCAGTTCGGGCTTCGGCATTCTCGCAATCTACGCGTCTATTTTAAGAAAAGAAGGTAAAACGCTTGACGAAGTTGCCGACTGGATAGAAACCAACAAAAACAGAGTGCATCAGGCCGGCTGGCTGGACGATCTGTCCTTTGTTTCCAAAAAGGGCAGAATTTCTTCGGCAAAGGCGTTTTTCGGCACGCTTGTCGGGGTTAAGCCTATAGGCGAATTCGATTACAACGGTCTTACCACGCCTATCGGAAGAGCAAAAGGCGAAAAACAGGGGCTTAAAGTGCTTACCGAATATATCGGCAGAACGATAGAAGACCCCGAAAATCAGATTATTCTGATCGCCACGTCAGACAGAAAGAAACAAGCCGAAATCTACAGACAGATGATAGAGGAAACCTATCATCCCAAGGCGATATACATGAACAGCGTCTTTCCGTCGTGCGGTATCAACGTGGGTCCCGGGCTTATGGCAGCTTACTATTTCGGCAAACCCATCAGCGAAGGGCTGGTGGAAGAAAAGAAAATTCTTGACGAACTGCTCGCAAAATAATTTCGGATCTATCCGACCCGATTTACAAATTAACCTACGGAGAATTTATAAATGAAACTAATTAAAGGAAAGGGCAGGATGTTTTTATACGCTTGCTCGGCAATGGGCGTAAATCTGCTCAATCTCGTAATGGGTTCTTATCTTTGCAGCGCGCTGCTTGTCGGCGGATTCGGTACGCCCGAAGCGATCGCCAATCAGACTTTTGCGGGTAAAGATCTCGTAGTCGCGGGCGTATGGGCGGCGTTTGCTCTTATCGCCAAGATTATCGACGGCGTTATCGATATTCCTATGGCTTCTTTAACCGACAATCTTAAAACGAGATGGGGGCGCAGACGTCCGTCCATTCTCGCAGGCTTAGTAATACTTATCCTTTCCTACGTTGCGTTCGCGCTTTTTACTCCGCAGGACGGGGCAACCTTACTCAACACTGTTTATTACGGAATAATCCTTTGTCTGTTCTACTGCTCCTATACGCTTACCATGGTAAGTTACTACGCCACGTTTACCGAAATAGTAGACAACGAGCAGGACAGAAACTACATATCCAACGTAAAATCTGTTTGCGACATAGTTTACTTTATAGTAGGTTACGTTGCCGTCGCCGCGCTGCTTAAGGGTATCAATATCCGTTACGTCGCGCTTATCGTACTTCCGATCGTTCTTCTCATGCTCATTCCTATGTTCATGATCAAAGAAAAATCGACCGTCGGCGGCGTAGTCGAAGATAACGGCGAAGACAAGCAGACCGTCAACCTCTTCAAATCGATCGCTTACACGCTTAAAAACAAAGATTTCATCTGCTGGATGATCGTTTATTCTTTTCTGACTTTCGGCGTTCAGCTGTTTCTCGGCGGTATCAACGAATATTTCTCGTCCACGGGCATGAGCATGATTTTTGTTATGGTGGCGGCGTTTATTCCCGTTCCCGCAACCTTGCTCATTTACAATAGACTTATCAGAAAGAAAGGTTTCCGTTTTGCCATTCAGTACGTTCTTTTGATATTCGCGCTGTCTATGGCCATGCTTTTCGGCGTATCCTTTATGCCCGCGGGTATTGCAAAAACAATTCTTTCGGTGCTCGGCGGGCTTATCTGCTCGTTCTCGGTCGGCGCTATTTTCTCTGTTGCGTACTCTATTCCGTCGCAACTTGCCGCCGACGACGAAGCACGCACGAACATTTCTCACTCGGCAATGTATTTTGCGGTGCAGGGGCTGTTCGCAGGCGTCGCAACGGGGCTTGGTACGGGCGTAGTGCTTGTCGCTCTTAAGCAGTCGCACACGATAGAGTTTATGACGCTTATTTCCGCAATCGCGGTGCTTGTGTCGTTTGCTACTACCTTTATTCTTCCCAAATCCATAGTCGATCTCGGAAAGGTAGAAGAAAAGAAGTCCAACTGATTTACAGTCGCTTTTTTGCGGCGTAAGATAATATACGAACAATCGCCATATAATAATACGCGATAAATCGCACGATAATAATACATATGAGAATAACAAGGTTAAACGGCACTGTTTTCGAGTTTATGGTTCGCGGCGGACTTATAAACCTGTGTAACCATGAAAAAGAAATAAACGACATGAACGTGTTCCCCGTTCCCGACGGCGATACGGGGCATAACATGCGTCTGACGCTGGAAAACGGAATAAAAAACGCCGTTCCCAACAGCCATTTAGGCAATTACATAAAGCAACTCGCTTACGGAATGCTTCTCGGCGCGCGCGGAAACTCGGGCGTAATACTTTCGCAACTGTTTCGCGGTATGGCGGAAGAGCTTCAGGATAAAAGCATTGTAAACGCGGGCGAACTGAGAAACGCTTTCGTCCGCGCCTACAAGACCGCTTACGCCGCGGTCATTCGTCCCGTAGAAGGCACCATTCTGACCGTTTCGCGCGAAGGAATAGAAAATATCGTTCCGCAAATCCGCCGCGGCACCACGGTAGATATGGTTATGTCGATGTATCTCGGCGAAATGAAAAAGTCGGTACGGCACACGCCCGATATGCTTTCAATGCTGAGAGAAGCGGGCGTGCTTGACAGCGGCGCCGTCGGTTATATCACCATAATCGAAGGCATGACGAGAAGTATGTTCGGCGAACGGCTGGAACTTAAAGACGGTTCCATTCCCGATCGTCCCGTAAACAACGTCGTTTCTTCGTCTTTCGGGGCAGACAGTTCGTTCACCTACGGCTATTGTCTTGAATTTTTGCTGCAACTGCTCAATTCTAAAGCGCCCGTAAAACAGTTTGACCTTAAGGGGTTTATAAAAGAAATAACAACGCTTGGCAATTCGCTTGTGGCTATCCGCTCGGGCGATATAATAAAAGTGCATATTCATACTTTCGTTCCCGAAAGAATAATCGCTTTTGCAAGGCGTTACGGCGAGTTCGTGACTTTCAAGCTCGAAAATATGGAAGTCCAGCACGAAGATTTCGTCGGCGATAAAGACGACAACAACGTGAACGGCGAAAAAACGTCCGATAACGGCAACGGCGCAAAAGTTAGCGAAGCAACCGTTACGGAAGAAACCGCCGCAACCGCCGATGACGATTTATACGCCGTTCACGCGGTGGATAACAAGCCTGAACATAAAATTCTTGCCGTGGTTTCGGTTGCCGACGGCGAAGGAATAACAGAAATACTCAAAGGTTGCGGCAGCGATATTGTGCTTTCGGGCGGACAGACCATGAACACGCCGTCCGAAGACTTCATAAAAGCGTTCAGAAGTCTTAACGCCGATCGCATAGTCGTTCTTCCCGATAACGAAAATATTACGCAAACCGCCGTTCAGGCAGCCGAAATCTGCGGCATTTCCGATAAGGTAGCCGTACTTTCTACTCGTTCGGTTCTTGAAGGGTATTATGCACTCGCAATGGGCTCGCCCGATATAGAAAACGCAGACGAGCGCATAGAGCAAATGAAAATCGGTGCAGAGGCAATAACCACCGTAAGCGTAACGCAAGCGGTAAGAGATTATACTCGCGGCGAATATTCATGTAAAAAAGGCGATTATATAGGCGTTGTGGGTAAAACTCTCGTTTCCGACGAAAACGACGCCGAAACCGCGCTTATAAAAGCGATAGAGAAAATTGACGATCTTGAAGACAAAAGTACCGTTATAATACTTACGGGCGCAGGCGTATCGGATAACCGTCGCGAACGGCTTGATTTGCTTCTTGAAGAAAAATTTCCCGATTTAGGGCATGAATTTCTTGAAGGCGGGCAAAAAACTTACGATTTCATTGCGGGAGTGGTATAATAATGACAGCATTGTATATTGTGCTTGCCCTGCTCGGTTGCGTTATCGTATTTTACGTTATTCCCAACGTGTTCGTTGCCGTCGCGCTTTACAACATTCTGCTGGTCAGAACCAAAAAAACAAAATGGGCTCGCGGTTGCAGTTGGGATGACGAAGAACAGCAGTGTATGTTCGATACCGGCAAAGAGTGGGGCGCAAAAAACGAAGAATATCACAGCACCATGACCGTAAAAAGCGGAAAATTCCGCCTTGTAGGCGAATATTTCGATTTCGGAAACGATAAAGCGGTTATAATGGTTCCGGGACGCATGGAGACGTGCGAATATTCTTACTATTTTGCCGAACCGTATAAAAAGAGCGGTTACAACGTGCTTGCCATAGACAATCGTTCCCACGGCTTGTCCGACGGCAAATTCGACGATCTGGGGCTTAAAGAATATAAAGACCTGCTCGCATGGGCAAAAAAACTGCACGACGAGTACGGTATAAAAAAGATCTGGTTTCACGGAATGTGCATCGGGGCGGCGACATGTCTTTACGCTTGTACCGCAGAAGACGCGCCAGATTACATTCAGGGTATGACCAACGAAGGTATGTTTATTCATTTCGGTGACATGCTCGAAAAGCGTATTGCCGAGCGCAATCACAAAGTTCATCCTTGTCTTGATATAGTTATCGGCATAATCACCGTAGTGTCGGGCAGAAATCCCGTAAAGCACGGTCCCGTTAATTATATAGAAAAAATGAACAAACCCATGCTGTTTATGTACAGTAAAAAGGACGTGTATTCCGATCCCGAAAAGATTAACGGCATGTACGAAAAATGCCCCGCCGTAAAACAGATAAAGTGGTTTGATAAGGGTATTCATTCGCATATCCGTATCAATCAGACCGAAGAGTATGACAAAACGATAGAAGACTTTTTAGCGGAAAACGCGCAATGAACAAGACTGCGTTTTTTACAATGGACGTAGAAACCTTTTTCGATACGTCCTGCATACGCGCCTGTAATGAGCCTTACCGCGAAGAATGCGACGGGAAAGACGGTTTTTCCTTTTTTCTCGGGCTGCTTGAAAAATACAATATTCACGCGACCTTGTTTCTTACAAAAACTTCGATCGATAAATGGGGCGACGAGATAGAAAGGGCGAAAAACAGCGGGCATGAACTTGCCGTTCACGCGCTCGTTCACGAATCGCCCGTCGGGTATTCGGACGAAAAATTCGTTTCCGACATATGCGAAATGCGCGATATCATAAAAAACAGGTTCGGTGTTAATCCCGTAGGTTATCGTGCGCCCTGTTTCGGGCTGAACGACAGACTGCTTGAAAAACTTAAAGAACTGGGCTTTTTATACGATTCGAGCGCGCTCAATTATAACAGGGCAATCGGTGCCGGCAACGTGGATTTATCGGGCTTTAAGTCGCTTAACGATATCGTTTACGAAAACGGTGATTTTTACGAATTCAAACCGCAGACGGCGCGTTCGTTTATCGGAACCATTCCCGTGTGCGGCGGCGGTTACACAAGGCTTTTGCCGTGGAACGTCATAAAACCCGCGCTCAGGCGTACTATAGATAATTCGGACGGATATCTGTTTTACGTTCACCCGTTCGAGATGTCCGCGCAAAAGTTTCCGAAATACAAGGATCTTAAATTTACGCAGAAGATGTTTATCGATTGCGGCAGAAAGAAATACATAAATCGTATAGAAAAAATCATAGAGTTACTTAAAGAAAACGGTTACGAATTTTTATCCGTAGCAGAGTATATCGATAAATATACGGGGGTGTGATATGGGTTTTTTATCAGGGCCGAAAAAAATACTCGATCTGCTTGGCAAAGCCGAAAAACGAAATAAAACGGCGCAGGGAATAGTTGCCGCAACAGGGTTAAGTCTTGCAACCGTTTTAGGTGCTATGAGTTTATACGATTCGTTCTTTCCGCGCTACGAACGTCCCGATTATTCGACATATTTCGGCATTTATAACTACGAACGCGCAAAAAAATACGTCGAGCGCGAGGAGTTTTATTATCCCGTAGGCGACGTAAAACTCAAAGGCTATTATTACGCAGCAAAAAGGCCTAAAGGGCTTGTTATGGTCTGCCACGGTCTGCACGCCGGCGGAGACGATTATCTGCCCATAATAATTTATCTTGTAAAAAATCATTTTTCGGTGTTCGCTTACGACGGCGAAGGCACTTACGATTCCGAAGGCTCTTCCACCGTCGGCATGTGTCAGGCTCTTGTCGATGCAGACAGAACTATCGGCTTTATTCAGTCGTCCACCAAATACGGCAAACTTCCGCTTTTACTGCTCGGGCATTCCTGCGGCGGCTACGCGGTTACTTCGGTGCTTGCTTTAAGAAAAAATATACGCGCGTGCGCCGCGATCGCTCCGGTCAACAACTGCTACACTCTTATATTGGAAAAGGGCAGACAGTACGCGGGCGGTATGGCAGACGCGGGGCTTCCCAAAGTCTTTCTCGAAGCTTATCAGAAAGTGCTGTTCGGTAAGTATGCCGATTGCAGCGGCACACAGGGCATAAATTCGACAACGATTCCCGTACTTATCGCTCACGGAACGGACGATAAAATCATTTCGTATTCGGGTCAGTCGATAATCGCTCATAAAGAAGAAATTACGAACCCCAACGTCGAATATTACGTAGAATCGGGCGTTCAGGGCGGACACGACAGTATATGGCATTCCAAGCGCAGCGCGGAATATAAAGAAGAAATAAACGCAAAACTCGCCGAGATTAAAAAGATCAAAGACGATAAAGAGCGTGAAACCGCTATGAAAGAGTTGGCTGAATCGGTAGATAACGATTTATACAGCGAAGTCAACGAAGAACTTATGTCAAATATAGTGCGCATGTATAATGACGCACTTAAAATAAAGGAGAAAAAATAATGGCTCAATGCAAAAATTGCGGCAATTATACCGAAGCCCCCGACGGACTTTGCGATAACTGTCGTAGTCAACAAGCCGCTTTTACCGACGCGCAAACAGCGGCTCAGCAACCTTCGGCTTTTGCCGACAACGTAGTGATATCCGACGATTACGGTAAAGTAATGGACGGATTCAAGGGCGGACTTCTTTCCGCTATCTTCGGCGTAGTTTCGTCCGGTCTTGCGGGCGGTGCAGCCGGCGCTATAGCTGCCTTACTGGTTGAAGAAGGCGGATTTTGGGGCGGACTTATTGCTTTTATCGTTTGCTTTGTTATCGCTCTGCCTTTCATGATCATCGCTCTTGTAAAAGGTATCAACGCAATCAAGTTCTTTGTTAAACGTTGCAAAGAAAACAAGGCTAAACCTATCCCCGGTTTCTGCTGCGGTATAGTAGGCGTTGCAAACGTCGCTATCGCTGCGCTTTCTTTTATTTCCGCTCTGCTTTCGCTTTTTGCTGCTTTAGCCGGCTGATTAAGAAAACTACATAAAAAAACGATAATCGCAAGATTATCGTTTTTTTCTATCTTTAATGCGTCGCAAATAAAATAGTGTATCATTATAATGATACTTTTTTACAGGCAAAGCGCGGAGCGGTAAGTACGATTTGTTTTGTTTGTAAAATCAAATACTTGCAAATAAGTTATTTTTCGACACAATAGTCAAAAAGAAGACGGTATTTTCAAACAAAAAATGCCCTTTCCCCCTTTTATATTTCAAAAAAAGTGGTATAATTATAACAGATAAGGGATTCCGTATAATTTTGTGCAGCAAAGTTAAAAAAATTGCGGAAACAGTTATTCGAAGGGGGAAAAATGAAGAAAGAAACAGTAGTCGTTTTACAGAACGACGAAAACGAAGCGCGTGAATGCGCCGAAAAACTATCGCAAACGTTTGACGTGATTTTGGCAACCGACAACGCGGAACTTGCGCTTGACAGTGTGTGCAAAACAAAACCCGCGTTTTTAATTACAACGGTAACGCTCAGGTCTGCCGACGGAATCAGCGTTATAGAAAACGCGCGTAAATTTTCGCCCGAAACGCGTTCTGTGGTAATCAGCGTTATGAGCGGCGGCGAACTCGTTCGTCAGGCTATGGAAGCGGGCGCGGCTTACTATATGATTAAACCGATAGACTATTCCACGCTTACAAAAAGAATGCTTTCGCTTATAAACTGCCGCAATTCGGAAAAATCTTCCGCGGGCAGGGTTATAGACGAACGCATAAGCCGCATATTTATCGGCATGGGCATACCGCCGCACATCAAAGGTTATTTTTATCTGCGCGAAGGCATTAAACTTGCCGTCGAATCGCCCGATATAATCAACAGTATAACAAAAAGACTTTATCCCGAAATCGGAACAAAATTCAACACGAGCGCAAGCAAGGTCGAACGAGCTATCCGCCATGCTATAGAAGTAGCATGGAATAAGGGCAGAGTAGATTCTTTCAACGCATTGTTCGGCGTTCACGCTTATTCCGAAAACGATAAACCGACCAATTCCGAATTTATCGCGCTTATAGCCGACCGTTTATTGCTCGACGGAATAGCGGGCTGACAAAATAAGAATATAATCACCGCATTTTACTTTTTGTAAGGGTAAAATGCGGTTTTAATATACAAAATAGCGGTTTTGTTGCAAACAAATAATTTACAAACAGGGCGATATAGTGTATAATGCACTTATGAAAATAATACTTGCGAGCAAATCGCCAAGGCGCAAACAACTTCTCGGCGAGCTGAACGTCGATTTCGATATCGTTCCCGCAGCCGATGCGGAAGTTGTCGAAGATGTTCCCGATAAAGCCGAAGTCGCGCGGCGGATTGCTCTTCATAAAGCGGAAGAAGTTTTCCGTAAATATCCCGATTGTGCGGTTATAGGCGCAGATACCATCGTCGTTTCGGGTAACGAAATTCTGCAAAAGCCCAAGGGCGACAAAGACGAACGCAGGATGCTCGACGAGTTATCGGGTAAAGCGCATTACGTTTACACGGGTTACGCGTTGCTTATGCCCGATAAAAAAATCAGCGGTGCAGACGTAACAAAGGTCTTTTTTAACGACCTTTCCGAAGAGAAAAAGACGGCATATGTTAAAAGCGGTTTAGGGCTCGATAAAGCGGGCGGTTACGGAATTCAGGACGGCTACGACCTTGTAAACCGCATAGAAGGCAGTTATTCCAACGTTGTGGGTTTTCCGCAGGAAGTATTCGAAAAACTATTAAAAGAAAACAATTTGAAATAAAATAACGGGCTATAGGCTCGTTATCGGCATAAACACGTTAAAATCAGGCAAAAGGAGCGAGTTATGAAATTACCTTCGATGGCAATAGATCTCGGATCTTCGAACACGCGCATGTATCAGTTGGGTACGGGCGTTGTTTTGGAAGAGCCGAGTTATATCGCGCTTGACGGCAACAGACGGGCAGTGCGCTCGGTCGGTCAGGAAGCAAAAAATCTTATAGGAAGAACGGTAGACGGCACGACCGTTCGCTCTCCGATATTCGAAGGGTATGTAAGCGACGCGGGTTCCGCCGCGCTCATGCTCGATATTTTTCTTAATAAAGTAACCATTAAAAAACTGGGCAAAAGACCGCCCGTTTTGTTTTCCGTTCCTTGCGGGGCGGAGAACGCGGTTATTAAAAAGTACGAAAGCGTGCTTAACGAATGCGGCGTTTACGACGTTTATTTTGCCGAATCCCCGGTATTGACGGCGTTGGGCGCGGGCGTCCCGCTGACCGAAAGCACTCCGTGTTTTTTAATCGATATCGGCGGCGGAAGCACCAAAATGGCTTCGGTTTCGCTCGGCGGCGTAATATCGGGTATAAGCGTAAACATGGGCGGCAAGACGATTGATAAAATGATCGTCGATTACATAGACGACAATTTCGGTTTAAGAATAGGCGTTTTAACCGCCGAAAAAGTCAAAATACAGATCGGCAGTCTGCTCGAAAACGACAATACCGAAATCATCGTCAACGGCAGAGATTGCGACAGCGGAAGACCGAGAGCGGTTGCCGTCCGCGCAAGCGATATTTTCGAACCGATCAAAATCTTTTTCGATAAAATTTTCAGAATAGCCGATATGCTTATGGCAAAACTTCCCGCCGAAATTTCCGCCGATATCAGGCGCGCGGGCGTATATTTTGCGGGCGGCGGCAGTCGCATAGTCGGGCTTGAACAGTATTTCAGATACAACGCGGGTATGCGTGCCAACGTATGCGATAACCCCGAACTTGCCACCGTTTGCGGCGCGGGTAAGGTCTGCGGTAATGCAAAACTTCTGTCGGCGTTAAACCTTAAACACACTGGCAGAAAATAGTTAAGTGATATTAAAAACCGCGCTATAAGTCGATTATCGTGCGGTTTTTTATATAACGGAGAACAATGGAAAAAGAAAAATCAATCGAATACGTTCAGAAAGAACTCAAAGAATACGGCTCTCAAATTTACGAGTATGGCGGGCAAAGTTTTATAGCAATAAAAAATCCCTACGGCAAAAGCCATATGGCAATTACTTTCGGTGAAGAAAATATGACTATGGAGTTTGCTTCTCAGTCGGCAAGGTTTGCTTACGGCAACGAAGAAGATCTTGTTAAGCATGCGGCGGGCTACCTGAACGGCGAACTTTGCGCAGTTGAGTTTTATCTCGGCGATCAGCCCCTTTTCGGCGGCTCGAGAACGTCGGACGGAATGAATTTTCTGAACACCGAAGAGCTATCCGACTGGTATGCTGGCGGTAACAAAGAAATCGCCGCGAATATAAACGAGTTTCTTAAAAAGAACCAAATAACCGTCGTTTGCTCGCGGTGGACGGATTTACCCGACCGAGCGGTAATAACCGATAACGGCGGCGGGGTATCGGAACTTAAATAGGCGACTGAAAAATAATTTAACGGCTTACGTTTTCTATCCGTCGGTGCGTCTCTTTTTTATGGTTCAAACGAAAAATATCGGGCTATAAGTCGGCTATCGCGTTGTTCGCGGTCGAAAACAGGGGTTAATCGCCGTCTTTTTTATTGATGCTTTGAGATAAAGCGTTGTGCCTGTTAATAAAACGCACCATATCCGAAGAGCGATCGTTTTTCTTTTCGGCGGCGAGATTTTTTCCGTACTTTAAGTCGATTGTGTTTTTAGGCGGCTTGGCGGCGCGCGGCGAAGTTATCTGCCGCTTGTCGCTCTCGGCGGCGGAAAACGGATTGTAACTTCGCATAAAACTGTCCTTGCCGTTTTGTTCGGGCTCTTTTTTCTCGGCGGCGTCTTCCGTTTTTTGTTCGTCGGTCTTGCTTTCAGAAGGGTTTGAACCCGTAAGTTTTGCTATAAAGTCGAGTATGCTTGTTTTCTCCATAAAAAACTCCTTTAAGCCTGCATAAGTGTTTTTTTGCCCGCATAAATAAACGGTGATATGCTAGAGTAAAGCGGTCGGTCGGCGTCTTTTCGGCGCGCTCTGCGTAATGTCCGTAAAATGTTATTTTTTTTCTGATTTTTGCTGTAAAGATTTGATTATTTTCTTCGATTAGTATATAATGTATGAGCATATCGGCTGTGATATGCGCCTGACATCAAATATTTCACTACGAAAGGAGTAGAGAAAATGAAAAAAATTACGGTACTGTTGCTGGCTGTAGTAATGGCTTTCGGGTTTGTTTTTGCCGGCTGCAACAATTCCAAAACCAACTATTCGAATAACCTTAGCGGGCTCGACGGGGAAGTTTCTTCCAACGGCGGTTTTGCCGTCGTTAAAGGCGAGTACGTCTATTTCATAAACGGCATTGCGGCAAACACCGATGACAACACTTTCGGCAAACCCGTAACCGGCGCGCTCGTAAGAGTCAAAAAGAGCGACCTTGCCGCCGCTGCCGACGGTAATACCGAAACTACCGTAAAAACCGAAATGGTAATTCCTTCGCTTTTCGTAGCGGGCGATATGACTTCGGGTTTCTATATTTACGGCAGTAACGTTTATTTTGCTTCTCCTTATACCGAAAAGAACAAAGAAGGTAAAGTTCAGAACGAAAAACTCAGCTTTGTAAAAGCGTCGCTCGACGGTAAAGAAAGAACTGTTATAGACACCGTTGACGATAACACTACCGCATATCGCTATGTCGAAAACAACGGTAAGGTTTATCTCATGATCAAAACCACCGTTAAAGACGAAAGATCCACGAGCAGCACCGCAACGAGAGCGGCTATCGTCGCTTATAATGCGGAAACCGGCGAAAAAGTCTTCACGTCCGAAAAAGTTTCCGAATACGACTTCGGCAACGGCAACGACGTTTACTACACCGTAACCGCTTACGACGAAGATCTTAAGCAGGAAGAAAAATACAACGACGTATATCGTTATGTAGCGGGCAGTGAAAAAGCCGAACTCGTTCTTTCGGGCAAAGGCAAAATCAAAAACGGCACCGAAACCGACGACGATAACAACGGCGGCACCGGTCTTACCGGCGTTACCTATTCGTTGCTCAAAAACGCAGACGAAACGGTTTATCTCAAAGTTACCTATGTAGATACTTCGGTTACGAGCGTAGTTAAATATTACGCGCTCGATAAGAAAGATATCACCGCAAACGACAGCGAAGCGAACAAAGCTAAATTCGCAGATCTCAGCAACGCTACCGCAAACGCGTCCAAGATATTCTCTTCGTCTTCTTACTATGCAAGCAAGAACTGCATCATTTATCTTGACAGCACTTACGGTCTCGTCGCTTACAATGTTGATTTCCAAAACGGCTCTACCTTCAACGGCGACAAAATCGAAAACAACTGCGCTTGGCTCTTCTACGATAAAGACCTTGTAGGTTACACCGTAAAGTTCTGGAATAACGGTTATGTATATCTTACCGATTCCAACAACTATTATTACAGAGTTCAGATAATCGGTTCCGTTATCGATCCGCAGGGCAATGCTATCACGGGCGAAAACGCTCCCGAAGCAAAACTCGAAAAGGTTAACTTCCTTGCTAACTCCACTTCGTGGTATCTGCCCGAAGTAGTCGATAATTACTTCCTTTCGGTTTATACCGCAACTCCGTACTCCAGCCTTGTTTACGTTTCCGATATGACCGAAAACGCAAAAAAGACCGACGAAGAAATCGAAACTATCAGAAAGTCCGATAAAGACAGCGTTCTTTCCAATCTGTCCACCTGCGTCGGCAAGATCGCCGATTCCGTTCAGGAAACAATGGACAAATATATTAAGGATACTTTCGGCGAAGACAAGTAATCTTAACAACACAAAATCACGTCGCACGGCACCCGCCGTGCGATTTTTCTTTTTCTATTCCCGTCATCCTGACTTTGCTTATTTACTCGGCATCTTTTCACAATCAAACCTTGCCTTCGCCGCTTGGAGAAGGGGGACCGCTTGCGGTGGATGCGGACTAAAAAAGCATATCCATCCGCACAGTTTGTTTTTTGTTAGGCATATATTAGGTCATCCTGAGACGCGCTTACTTGCCCAACGCCAGAAGAATCCGGGCATGCAGTGCCGCACTTTTTAACGGTTTCTTACTTATTGCGTAATCAAATCGGGTAGAGTGGCACACCGCCACACTCAATAATTCAACCGTGATATCGTTTTAACGCAGTAAGGCAAATATTCAATAAGCGTGCCGCCCGGTATAACGCCATGGTCGTATTTATATATTAAGTAATATGCCGTTAAAACGCCTATAGCCAAGTTTTTAAGTAAAAGCGGGCGTTTTTTTTGTCGTCCGTGCTTTTTGTAAAAACAAGCCCTATAAGTCGATAAACGCATATTTTGTTATAGCGTGGCATATTATTTGAGCGTAAAAATCCGTTTTTAGCGGCGGTACGAGCGTATTGAAATTGTGGACAAATCCGATTTTTCGTTTATTCGCAACAATAAAATATTGACCTATACGTCGGTTATCGGTTATAAAACGCCGTTTTCGGCGAAAATTATGTGAAAAAATCAAAAAGTTCAAAAATTTTTTTCATAACGCTTGATTATTATAATTTTATATTATATAATAAAGCCAAAGATAGTGTATGCAAGGATTCGCATGCAGGGCATGCGGCTTTGGGTATCGGATTTTTGAGTGAGGTTGACTATGAGAATCTGGTTTGATAGTGAAGGAACGCACGGCGTTAAAAAGCCGAGATTTTTTGCCGTTGTCGAAGAAGTAATGATTGATAAAAACGGCAGAGCGGTAGCCGCTGCGGTTAAACCCGCAGAACCTGCCGAGCCTACGCCTGCACCTGCTCCCGTTGTTACAGAACCGGCGAAAGCAGTTGAACCTGTCGTTGTCGTAGCGGATAATACCGCAAACGAAGAAAGATTCGACAGCCTTGAAAAACAGGTATCCGAAGTTAACGACAAGGTCGATATGTTGCTTACTTCTCTCGAAGAAGCAAAAGCTCGCGCCGAAGAAGAAAAGACTACGGTTGTAGAAGAGCATACCGAAGAACCCGTTAAATTCGAAGAAATGGCTGAAGAAGTTCCAGAAGAAGAACACTTCGAAGAACCGACCGAAGAAACGGTAGAAGAACCTGTTGAAGAACAAGCAGAAGAATCTGCCGAAGAAGAACAGGCTGAAGAAGATAACACGCTTGAAGAACTTGCTTCCGAAACGGTTGAAGAAGAAGTAGTCGAAGAAGAAGAACAACCCGAAGAAACTTTCGAACCCGTCGAAGAAACTTCCGAAGAAGCGGTTACCGAAGACACCACGCTTCAGGATCTTGCCGCCGGCGTTATGGATGACGACATTGCCGCATCAAGTGCGGTAGCGTTCGATCTTAACGCAGAAGCGGGCGAACTTCCCGAAAAGAAAGGTTATGTAAGAAGCCCGAACTTTGCCGAAAAGATGATGGTTGCTTCCGAAGTAATTCAGGACAGATACGACGAACTCAAGAACTATGCTTTAAGATTCAGAAAACTCAAATCGAGAATTTCCAAGAAGTTCGACAGTATCAATATGGGTAGATTCCATTTTGTAAAACTGTCGGTTGCGGGCAAAACTCTCAAGCTGTATCTTAATATGGATATCAACACGGTAGATCCGAAGTTCCGCTGTGTAGATATGTCCAATAAAAAGACCTACGTTACCGTTCCCGTAATGCTCCGTATTAAATCGGGCAGAGCGATGAAATATGCAAAACGTCTTATCGATCAGTGCGCAGAACAGCACGAAATGCTCGAAAGACGTAAACCCTTCGAAGTCGACGCGATGCAACTTATCGAAGAAGCGTTGAATAACAACAACGACCTTCCCGAAAACGAACTCGAACCGCTCGATATTGAAGAAGGAACGGAAGAATAAGAAACTATCGGATATATTCCGTTTAGTGTACATAAGAAACACAAAAGATAAATCAAAAACGGGTTCTTTTCATAACGAGAAGAATCCGTTTTGTCGATATAGCGGGCGATTGCATAAAAAACAGATTATAATTATTACGGTCGCGCGGCTTAAAAGAGATAAAAATGGAATTTGCGGGTTTTCAGAAAGTAACATTGCTCGATTATCCCGAGCGTACTGCTTGCACGGCGTTTACGGCGGGGTGCAATTTTCGTTGTCCGTTCTGCCACAATGCAGAAATTGCCTTTTCGGGTAAAAACGCCCCCGAGTATTGTTTTTCGGGCGAAGAAATTCTCGACTATCTGTCGGGCAGAAAGGGCAAGTTAGACGGTATCTGCATCACGGGCGGCGAACCGCTTTTGCATAAAGAAGTAATCGATTTTGCAAAACAGGCGCACGACCGCGGTTTTCTGGTTAAAATAGATACCAACGGCAGCGTGTTCGACAGGCTTAAATATATAATAGAAAACGGGCTGTGCGATTACGTAGCCATGGACATAAAAAACACGCCCGAAAAATATCCGCTTTCGGCTGGTTGTGAAATCGATATCGGAAACGTTAAAAAAAGCGTGGAACTGTTAAAGCAAGGCAAGGTTGAGTACGAATTCCGCACTACGGTAGTAAAAGAACTTAACAAAAAAGAAGATTTTGCCGAGATCGCCGGGTGGCTGCAGGGCGCAAGACTGTATTGTCTGCAAAAGTTCAAAGACTCCGAGCGCGTGCCCGAACACGGCTTTACCGCTTATACCGACGGCGAAATGCGCGAAATCAAAGAAATACTTCTGGCGCACGGTCTTAAAAACGTAATTCTTCGCGGAACGGATTAAAAACGATTTTTGCGGAAAGCGGTAAATCTGTTTATAAATAGTTTTTTTATGGCTTTGCAAAAACGCTTTATCTTCGCAAAATTAACCGTTATAAAAGGAAAATATATGAAAGAAAATAAGAGAGTAGCCGTATTTATCGATGCGGAAAACATATCTGCCAAATATGCCGCAAGGCTCATAGAAGAAGCGGCGAACTACGGCGACGTTATAGTCCGCAGAGTTTTTGCCGACTGGTCAAGCCCTAACGTTCAGGCGTGGAAGGAAACTGTCGCAAAGCATTCGCTTATAGCAGAGCAGCAATTTTCGGCGGTAAAGGGCAAAAATTCGGGCGACATTTCGCTTATAATAAACGCTATGGTCGTTCTTTTTGAAAAGGATATCGACGTTTTCTGCCTTGCTTCGTCCGACAGCGACTTTACGCGGCTTGTACAGGAACTGCGCGAGCGTGAAAAAATCGTTGTGGGTTTCGGCTTAAAACAGACGGCGCAGGCGTTCGTCAACGCGTTCTCGGAATTTATTTATCTGGATAACAGCGACGCGGCTGTCGAAAAGGGTAAACTTTCCGAAAAGAAGACGGCAAAACCGCAAGCTATTCTCGACGAAAGCAGACGCGCCGCTCTGAAAGAGATTATAGAAAAACTCATCGAAGAAGACGGCTGGGCATTGTATGCGCGTATCGGAATGGAAATGAAAAACAAGTTTGCCGACTTCGTGCCTAAAAACTACGATTGCAGATCGATGAAAGAACTTATCGGAAAGGTTTTGCCGAGTATAGGCGATTACGAAATTCAGACCGATCGCGACGGTACGACAATGTATCTGCTTCCCGCGGCAAAACGTAAAACTTCGGAAAGCGTTAAAGCGGCTGACAAAAAAGAAAAATCCGAAAAGGTTAATAAACCGACTTTTGTTTCCGAAAAACCGAAGCGCAAATTTTTCACCCGCCCCAAAAAGACGAAAGAATAATAAATAGATTAAAATAGGGATTCCATTCCTTATCACTAAATACCGAAAAGGCGGCTTTTTAGCCCTTTTCCGCAAACACTCAAAACGCAGTACGGCAAGTACATCATTCGTCGTGTTTGCAAAAAATCATCTAAAAATACGCTCTTTTCGGTGCTGCGCATTTTTGCGGATAAGAAATCGCCGCTTGCGGTACGGTTTTTGCAAGGCAAACGACCGAAATAGTACTCGACGTACATTGATGGTTGTTTAACATAGCAAAAACCGATTTATTGCCGCAAAAATAATTAGTGATAAGGAATGGAATCCCTAACAAAAAAGACTTTCAAATGCGAAAGTCTTTTTTTTGATAAAAAAAACGGGAAAACGGTGAAGGTATCCGTTTTCCCGCCGTAAACGTTTTTGCGTTTACTGAAAAAGAAGGAGATGGGTTGGCAAAAATTGCCTTGTAAAAAGCCGAGTGGTATATCTCTTTTGCTTTTTACACTTGCATTATAACAAGGGTGAAGTAAACTTTCGGTAAAAGTAAGGTTAAAATTTGGTTTAATTTCAGAGTATTTTCAAACAAAAATAAAATTAAAATTTTCGGGGTAAAAATACATTGTTTTTCGGTCTGAAAGGCACTTTTAAGCATAAAAACACTTGAATTACTCAAAAAAGCATAAAAAAATTTGACATTCAGAATAATTAAAGTGTATAATCTTTTTCGGTAATCGAAAGGAAGATTGCTCCTGTCGTTTTTTAACGTAGGCAATACGTTAAGCGGCAGAAAAAATAAAAAAGATTTTATTTATATTTTTTTGGAGGACAAAAAAAATGGCAAAAGTCAGAGTTGGTATCAACGGATTCGGACGTATCGGACGTCTCGCTTTCAGACAGATGTTTGACGCAAAGGGTTACGAAGTAGTAGCCATCAACGATCTTACCGATGCAAAGATGCTCGCTCATCTGTTAAAGTACGATTCCGCACAGGGCAGATACAAATATGCAGATCAGGTATCTTACGAAGTATATGAAGACGCAGGCGACAAACAGCCCAAGGGCGCTCTTATCGTAAACGGCAAGAAGATTAACATTTACGCCGAAAAAGACGCTACCAACATTCCTTGGAAGAAAAATAAAGTTGACGTAGTTCTGGAATGCACCGGTTTCTACACTTCCAAAGCTAAAGCCGAAGCACATCTTAAAGCAGGCGCAAAGAAAGTTGTTATTTCCGCTCCTGCAGGAAACGATCTGCCCACCGTTGTTTACAACGTAAACCAGAACGTTCTCACCACCGAAGACAAGATTATTTCCGCTGCATCCTGCACCACCAACTGCCTTGCTCCTATGGCTTACAACCTTAACAAACTCGCTGCTATCCAGAGCGGTATTATGACCACCGTTCACGCTTACACCGGCGACCAGATGGTTCTTGACGGTCCTCACCGTAAAGGCGATCTCCGCAGAGCAAGAGCAGCTGCTATCAACATCGTTCCTAACTCCACCGGCGCTGCAAAAGCTATCGGTCTTGTTATCCCCGAACTCAACGGCAAACTCATCGGTTCCGCTCAGCGTGTTCCCGTTTGCACCGGTTCCACCACGATTCTTGTTGCGGTAGTTAAAGGCGAAGTTACCGTTGATCAGGTTAACGCAGCTATGAAAGCCGGTTCTAACGAATCTTTCGGTTACACCGAAGAACCCATCGTTTCTTCCGACGTAATCGGCATCACCTACGGCTCGCTGTTCGACGCTACTCAGACCATGGTTAAATATATGCCCGAAACCAACGAAACTCAGGTTCAGGTCGTTTCCTGGTACGATAACGAAAACTCTTACACCAGCCAGATGGTAAGAACCATCAAATATTTTGCTGAACTCCAGTAATTTATTTATCTGATATTTCGGGGCTGTCGCTTTTGCGGCAGCCCTATTTATGTTCAGGGATTCCATTTCCCACTAATTACCGAAAAGGCGGCTTTTTAACCGTAAAAGGGCGGCAGAAAAAGGAGTTTTTGTGGAATATATCGCAAGAATTTACAACAATTATAAAGAGAAATTCGGCATTCCGCGGCAGAGCGGCAGGGTGAACAATCTTTCGCGCGTGGTATTTGAATTGAAGTATCGCGATCCGCAGGCGTTGCGCGGCATAGACGGGTTTTCGCACTTGTGGATTCTTTTCGATTTCTCGCTTGCGCATTCCGAAAACGGCTCTTGGTCGCCCACGGTCAGACCGCCGCGGCTTGGCGGCAACGAAAGAATGGGCGTTTTCGCAACCCGTTCGCCTTTTCGCCCTAACAATATCGGGCTGTCGTCGGTTAAACTCGTAAAAGTCGATAAGAATGCCGAAGACGGGTGTTTTCTTGTGATAGAAGGCGCTGATATTCTTGACGGCACGCCCGTATACGATATAAAGCCTTATCTGCCTTATTGCGATTGCCATTCCGACGCGGTCGGCGGTTTTGCCGACGGTTTTACGTCCTACAGACTTAAAGTGATTGACCCCGATAATCTGCTTGCCGTGTATAACGAAGAAGACAGGGCAGTCGTTATCGGTTGCATAGCCGAAGACCCGCGCCCCGCTTATAAGGCGGACGGGCAGAGTTATACGATGCGATACGGTAATTACGACGTTACTTTTACCGTAGAAGACGGCACGGCGATAGTTATCGGTTATCGCCATATATAATGCAGAATGAAAATAGTATTTGTGTGTTTGGGAAACATTTGCAGAAGTCCTATGGCAGAGTTTGTGTTTAAGGATATGCTTATTAAAAACGGACTTGAAGATAAAGTCGGCGTATGTTCGCGCGCGACGAGCGACGAAGAAGTCGGGAACCCCGTTTATCCGCCCGCAATGGAAGAGTTAAAAAAGCATGGCATATCGTGCGGCGGAAAGTATGCCGAGCAACTTAAAAAATCCGATTACGATAAAGCCGATTATTTCGTTTGTATGGACGACGGCAACGTATATTCGTCAAAGCGTATTTTCGGCGGCGATCCAAACGGGAAAGTAGTTAAACTTATGTCTTTTTGCGCATGCAGCGACGACATTGCCGACCCTTGGTACACCCGTCGGTTCGATGTTGCTTACGATATGATTAACAAGGGTTGTAAAGCATTGCTTGAAAACATAAAAACAGGGCTATAGGTCGATTATCGCAACTTTTAATATAATTTCAGGCTCGTTTTTTCGTAAATTTGCAGAATGAGTTTTTATATTATATAGTTGCCGAATGAACGAATAAAAAATTGACTTAAAACAATAATTGATATATAATCGTTATATAAACCGATACAGGAGCGAATATGGAAAGACAAACGGTTCTCGTCATTGACTTTGGCGGGCAGTACAATCAACTTATCGTAAGACGCGTAAGAAATCTTAACGTTTACGCAGAACTTCTGCCGGCAACGGTAACTATAGAAAGAATTAAATCGATAAACCCGATCGGTATAATTTTTACGGGCGGTCCGTCGAGCGTTTTTGCCGAAGATTCGCCTAAGGTCGATCCCGAAATATTCAATCTCGGCATTCCCGTACTCGGAATATGTTACGGAATGCAGTTGACCGCGCATATGCTCGGCGGCAGCGTAGGGCACGCAAAACTCCGCGAATACGGCAGATCGGCTATTACTTATACCGATAATCTACTTTTCGACGGCGTTGAAAAGAAAAATTTCTGCTGGATGAGCCATACCGATCAGGTAAACGGCTTGCCCGAAGGTTTCAAAGTCATCGCTTCTACCGAAACTTGTCCGATCGCGGCGTACGCTCAGGAAGAACGCAAAATTTATGCGGTACAGTTCCATCCCGAAGTCGTGCATACGATTGACGGTAACAAGATTTTATCAAACTTCTTATATAAGGTTTGCGGAGCGAAAGGCGACTGGAAAATGAGCGATTTCGCCACCGAACAGATAGAACTTATTAAAAATAAAGTCGGTAACGGCAAAGTGCTCTGCGCAATGAGCGGCGGGGTAGACAGTGCGGTCGCCGCCACGATTATACATAAAGCGGTCGGCAGTAATCTGACCTGTATTTTTGTCGATCACGGTCTGTTAAGAAAGGACGAAGCGGCTCAGGTTATGCGCGTTTTCAAAGAAGAACGCGGAATGAACCTTATCAAAGTAGACGCAAGCAAACTGTTTTTAAGCAGACTGAAAGGCGTTAAAGACCCCGAAGCGAAAAGAAAAATTATCGGCAAAACCTTTATTGACGTATTCAGCGAACAGGCAAAAATCATCGGTAAAGTCGATTATCTCGTTCAGGGCACCATTTATCCCGACGTAATAGAAAGCGGGCTGGGCAAAAGCGCGGTTATAAAAAGCCACCACAACGTCGGCGGACTGCCGTCGGTTATCGATTTTAAGGAAATTATCGAGCCGCTCAGAAGTCTTTTTAAGGACGAAGTCCGCGCGCTCGGTCTTTCTCTCGGTCTTCCCGAAGCGATTGTCAATCGTCAACCGTTCCCGGGCCCCGGTCTTGCAATAAGAATTATCGGAGCCGTAACCAAGAAAAAAGTTGCCGTTTTGCAGGACGCAGACGCTATCTTCCGCGAAGAAATCGCAAAAGCGGGGCTTGATAAAGTCATCTGGCAGTATTTTGCCGTGCTTACAAATATGCGTTCTGTCGGCGTTATGGGAGACGAAAGAACTTATGATTATACCTTGGCGTTAAGAGCGGTTACAAGCGTAGACGGCATGACCGCCGATTGGGCTGATATTCCGCACAACGTTCTCTCGGTTATTTCGTCAAGAATAGTCAACGAAGTAAAGGGTATTAACCGCGTGGTTTACGATATCACGGGCAAACCCCCCGCAACCATAGAGTGGGAGTAATTTTACGCCTTGGCTTTTAAGACTTGGCAACAAACAAGTTTTGATAAAAAGTGCCGATAATCGACCTATAGGTCAACTTTTTGCATATTTTTGTCTTGTTGTCAAAGTCAAAACTATAAAAAATCAAAAGTAGTTCTCTGTTATCGATTTACATTGTTTAATAAATATGGTATGATAGCAGAGCTCTTGGGGATGCCGAATGGAATCCCTATGCACCCGTAGTTCAACTGGATAGAATTTTCGCCTCCGACGCGAACGGTTTCGGGTTCGAACCCCGACGGATGCACCAAAAAGTAACCCACCGGCATAGCCGGTGGTTCTTCATTTTCGGGCAAAGCCCTTGATTACTAGCCCGAACGCACCGCGTTCTTGTGACGACCTGGCAGTCTTTGCGTTTGTTACTTGCTACCCGTGAACGGGTTTTCAGGATAATCTATTGCCAATTGCATATTTTCTTTATCACGCTTTAATTGATTTTTTATGTAAGTCTTTATAGCTTCAGTGTCTTTGCCTGTCGTGTCTACATAGTATCCACGACACCAAAACTCTCTGCACCGATATTGAAATTTTGCCGAGCCCCATTTTTGGTATATTATTAAACTGCTCTTTCCTTTCAAATATCCCATGAACCCCGACACACTCATTTTCGGCGGTATCATTACAAGCAAATGTATATGATCTATCACCATTTCCCCTTCGAGTATTTCTACTCCTTTCCACCTGCACAATTCTTTTATTATTTCCATAATATCTCGCCTGTGCTGTTCATAAAAAATTTTACGCCTATATTTCGGCGCAAACACAATGTGATATTTGCAATTCCAAGTGGTGTGTGATAATATTTTATTGTCGTTGTTATTCATTTTTCAATGACCTCCGATTGTTCATTTTGTTGCAACTGCCAGGTCGCAACTTAATTATACACAATCGGAGTTTTTATTTCAACACTTCATCGGCAAAAGCCTTTTTTGAACCACCGGACTATCCGGTGGTTTTCCTTATACAAAAAGACACACGCAAACATTTTGCGTGTGTCTTTTTATTTCCAATATCATGGCACCGAAGTTTGCTAAAAAAATTGTTGACGGCAACGTAAAAAAGAGTGTGGAGTAAAGTAAAAAATGACTTGCGACAGTAAAAGTTTTACGCTAATATAAGGGGCTTAAATCTTATATTTATCTTCAATTCTGT